>NZ_JAZHPE010000022.1:0-182527 GCF_036553535.1 Subtercola sp. YIM 133946 | reverse complement strand
CAAGCAGGGCAGTACCCACCAGCTCCGATACGAAATCAATACCTAGATTGTCCACGTTGACCTTTCTTCTGTGACGGCTACGTCACTGTTGTTGAACCCTCGTTCGCCCGCACATCGGGATGCGCGAGCGGAACCAGTTTGAAACCTAGTCCTGCCGCGCATTCCTCAACAAGGCGTGCGAGGTGCACGTTCGTGCATTATTTGCAGGTGTTCAGGCCTTCTGCGTGGCCGGCTTGGGGGCGGTGGCGTCGAGGGTGAGCCCGTGGAAGAAGTCGAGGTCTTTCACGGCCCGGCTGCGTTCGTCGGCCAGCTGTTCTGCCGACCATCCGAGCTGCCTGCCCTGGATGGTGCTGAGCTCGTCGAAGACGGGCTGCGTCAGGCCGCCGATGAAGGCGACGATGGTGCGCCGCAGCACGAGGTCGGTGAGGTGCACCACGTACTCGTTCGCGATCAGGTAGTCGATCTCGGCGGTGCTGTAGTCGGGCAGCGACGCGAGCGGCGCGTCGTCGGAGTGTTCGTTGATGTACGCGATCACGCCGGCGGCCTTCGTGCCGTAGCGCTTCAGCAGCTGGGCGGTGCGCTCAGGCGTGAGCCCGGCTGAGTGCTCCGAGACCCAGGCCTTGGTGGCCGAGTCGGTGAGCGGGAAGCCGACGCCGCCACCGATCTGCAGGGTCTCGGTGCTGACCGAGCGGGTCGTGTGCAGCAGGCCGAGCGTCTCGTTGGTGAGGTGCTCGCTGAGGGCACGCCAGGTGGTCCACTTGCCGCCGACGAGCGAGAGCACCGGCGTCTTGCTGTCGCCGGCGAACACGGTCTGCTCGATGCGGTAGTCGCGCGACACGAACCCGGGGGCGGTGTCGTCGTGCTTCGGCAGGGGGCGGATGCCCGAATAGCGGTACACGATCTGCGAACGGTCGACCGCGATCGTTGGGAAAACGTGCGACACCAGCTTGAAGAAGTAGTCGACCTCTTCTTCGGTGCAGACGCTCGGCACACTCGGGTCGGCGTCGATGTCGGTGGTTCCGACGAGCACACGACCGTTGAGCGGGTAGATCAGCACGATGCGGCCGTCGTTGTTCTCGAAGAAGATCTCGCCGCCGGCGCAGGCGTCGAACAGCTCCTGGTTGTCGAGCACGATGTGCGATCCCTTGGTGCCGCCCATGTAGCTGGTCTGCTTGCCGAGAGCCTTGTTCGTGAGGTCGGTCCAGGGGCCCGAGGTGTTGACGATGACGTCGGCCTTGACCGTGAACTCGGTGCCGCTCACGGTGTCGCGCAGCAGCACGCCGCCGTCGCTGTCGCCGATCGCCTCGACGTAGTTTGCGCTGCGGGCCTTGCCGTCGACGCCGGGTTTGCCGGCCGTGCGGCCGTCGCCCACGATGTCGAGCGCGAGGCGCTCGGGGTTCTCGACCGCGGCGTCGAAGTAACGAGCGGTGTACTTGACCGAGTCGCGCAGCTTCGGAAACTTCTGCATCGACTTCTTGTGGCCCTTGAACTCGTGGCGGGGCACGGTGCCGCCGTCGCGCGAGAACGAGTCGTAGCCGGTCAGGCCCACCTTGATGAGCAGCGCGCCGCGCTCTTTGGTCTTGCCGCCCTGCTTGTGGGTCAGCAGACGCAGCGGTGCGCTCAGGATGCCCGAGAAGGTGGAGAAGATGGGAATGGTCGTCGGCAGCGGCTTCACGTAGTGCGGCGCCAGCTTCATCAGTCGGTTGCGCTCCTGCACAGATTCGCGCACGAGCCGGAACTCGCCGTTCTCGAGGTAGCGCACGCCGCCGTGGATCATGTGGCTCGACGCAGCCGAGGCGCCCGAGATGAAGTCGCTGCGCTCGATGAGGATGACGTCGACGCCCTGCAGGGCCAGGTCGCGGAATGTTCCGACGCCGTTGATGCCACCGCCGATGACGAGAACCTGAGCCGTCGGCCGGTCGAGAATTGCCTGAACGTCGCTGCGGATCGAGGTCTCCGCAGAGGTGTCACTGTTGTTGTCAGTCACTGTGTACTCGCCTTCGTGTAAGTCCCAGGTTGCAGCCGTGCAATCCGTGTGACTCAATACATAATGAGAACCGCAACACGTTTGGTCAAGCTACTTGCACATACGTGCAGACTATGTATTGATTGGGCAGGAGAGCTGTCGTGAGAACCAGAAGAGGACTGCAATGAAGGCACCTGTGGCCGAGCATCCCGTCGAGCACGCCGGCGGCAGCGAACGGGTGCGCGATGCGCTCAGGGCTGCGCACCTCTACTACATGCAAGACCTCACGATGGAGGCCATCGCCGCCGAGCTGCACACCTCACGGTCATCCGTCTCTCGTCTGATCAGCTTCGCCCGCGAGGCGGGGCTCGTCGAGATACAGGTGAAGACGCCGGCCGAGCGCATCTCGACCGCGCTGCAGCGGGTGCAGGAGAAGCACCACGTCACCGTTCACGTCGTGCCGGTGCCCGATTCGGCCAATGAGGTCGACCGGCTCGAGCGCGTGGCCATGTCGGCCGCACGAATTCTCAACCAGTTCTTCGACTCGAACATGACCATGGGCATCGCCTGGGGCAGCACCATGAGCGCCGTGAGCCGGCACCTGCAGCCGAAGGTCACGCACAACTCGCAGATCGTGCAGCTGAACGGGGCGGCCAACACCCGCACCACCGGCATCGTCTATGCCAGCGAGATCATGAGCCGGTTCGGCACGGCGTACGGCGCCTATGTGCAGCAGTTTCCGGTTCCGGCGTTCTTCGACGACCCGGCCACCAAACAGGTGCTCTGGCGCGAACGCAGTATCAGGCGCGTACTCGACATTCAGAAGCGAATGGATGTCGCACTTTTCGGGCTCGGCACACCGCTGTCTGACGTGCCCGGCCATGTGTACACGAGCGGCTACCTCGACGAGAACGACTTCGCGAGCCTCACGGCCTCGAACGTGGTCGGCGACGTGGCGACCGTCTTCTACCGCGCCGACGGTTCGAGCGCCGATGTGCCGATCAATTCGCGGGCCAGCGGCCCGCCCCTCGACCAGCTGGCCCGGGTGTCACGCCGGGTGTGCGTCGTCTCGGGCAAGTCGCGCATGCCGGCGCTGCGCGGCGCGCTGGCGGCGCACCTCATCACCGACCTGATCGTCGACGAGGCCACCGTGCACGGCCTGCTCGACGACTGACCGCTGGTTGAGTAGCTGCGCAGCAGCGTATCGAAACCGGCAGTGCGTCATTCTCGACGGGGGGGTTTCGATACGCGTCACTGCGTGGCGCTACTCAACCAGCGGGGAGTGGCGCTACTCAACCAGCGGGGAGTGGCGTCACTCGACCGGCGGAGGTGTGGCGCTACTCGACCGGCGCGGGGCGTGCGGCTACTCGACCGGCGGAGTCCAGGCGCTGACGGCGTCGAGGCGGGCGACCTCGTCGGGCGTGAGGGTGACGGCTGCGACCGCGAGCAGGTCGGCGACCTGCTCGACGCGAGAGGCGCTGGCGATGGGGGCCACGACCGTGGGCTTGGCGAGCAGCCAGGCGAGCGCCGTGGTCGTGATGCTGGCCTCGTGGGCCGCGCCGATCTCTTCGAGTGCGTCGACGATGGCGAGGCCGGCCGGGGTGGCGTACTTCGCGGCGCCCGTGCCGCGGGCGGTGCCGGCGTTGTCGTCTGGCGAGCGGTACTTTCCGGTCAGAAAGCCGCTGGCGAGCGAGTAGTAGGGAACGACGCCGAGGTCTGCGCGTTCGGCGATCGCCGCCAGCGTCTCTTCGAACGTGTTGCGATGTACGAGGTTGTAGTGCGGCTGCAGCGCCACGGGGCGCGCGTAGCCGTTCGCCTCGACGATCGCCAGCCACTCTTCGAGGCGCTCGGCCGAGTAGTTCGAGATGCCGTAGTAGCGCACCTTGCCGGCGGTGACCAGCTCGTCGAACGCGGCGGCCGTCTCTTCGAGCGGAGTGTCTTCGTCGTCGAAATGCGCGAAGTACAGATCGATCGCGTCGACGCCGAGGCGCCCGAGCGAGGCGTCGGCGGCGGCGTGGATGTTCGGCCCCGAAAGCCCGAGGAAGTCGGGGTGCCTGCTGACCTTCGTGGCGATCACCAGGTCGTCGTGGCTGCCGCGCTGTGCGAGCCACTGGCCGATGATGGTCTCGGACTCGCCGCCGTCGTTGCCCGGCACGAACGCCGAATACGAGTCAGACGTGTCGATGAAGGTGCCGCCGCCGCTCGCGAAGGCGTCGAGGATGTCGAAGGAGGCCTGCTGGTCGGCTGTCCAGCCGAAGACATTGCCGCCGAGGCAGAGGGGGAAGACGTCGAGATCGCTGGAGCCGATGCGGGCCATGGAAGTCCTTTCGAAGTGAACACCTTCAAGGTTAGTGTCAAGGCGTCTGCCGCCCGGAGGCCCTGTTTAGCGCGCCGGGGCCGGGAATGAGAGACTGAAGGCCGCCGAAGCCTCACGCGCAAGCCCCACGAAAGGGTCACGTGCACTTTCTCGCCGTCTTCAGTATGAAGAACAGGGCGCTGATCGCCCTCGTGACGATCGTCGTCGCCATTTTCGGTTCGCTCGCGCTGACCAGCCTGAAACAAGAGCTGATTCCCTCGATCGACTTTCCGCAGCTGGTGGTGCTGACGAACTACCCGGGTGCCTCGCCCGAGGTGGTGAACGCCGATGTGAGCGTGCCGGTGGAGCAGGCGGTGCAGGGTGTCGAAGGCATCGACACGACATCGGCGACGTCGAGCACCAACCTCTCGATCGTGAATGCGACGTTCGTCTACGGCACCAACCTCGCCAACGCCGAGCAGAAGATCAGCCAGGCAATCAACCGCATCCAGTCGACGCTGCCCGACGGGCTCACCCCGCAGGTGCTGAGCGGCAGCATCGGAGACCTGCCGGTCATCCAGATCGCCGTCACCGGTGGCGACACCGACGCGATGGCGGCGCAGATCAACGCGACGACCCTCACCGACATCGAACAGGTCGACGGGGTGCGTGCGGCCCAGCTGCTGGGCGATGTCGGCAAGCGCGTCACCATCACTCCCGACCCCGCGAAGATGGCGGCGGCCGGGCTCACCGACACCTCGCTGACCAACGCGGTCGCGACGAACGGCCAGCTCATTCCGGCCGGCTCGCTCACCGAGAACGGGCTGACCTATTCGGTGCAGGCCGGGTCGACCCTCACCAGCGTCGCCGACATCGGCGCGCTGCCCGTCTCGCCTGCCACGGCGACGGGTTCGGGGGAGGCGGGCGCCGCGGCCGCGGCAGCGGCGGCGGCCGCCTCGGGCGGAACGGTCACGACCATCGGCGACGTCGCCACCGTGGCGCTCGTCGACAATCCCGTGACCTCCATCTCGCGGGTGAACGGGCAGCCCGCGCTGACCATCGCGGTCACCAAGCTGCCGGCCGCCAACACGGTCGATGTGTCGAAGGGCGTGCGCGACCTCATCCCGTCGCTCGAGGCGGCCATGCCGGGGGCGACCTTCACCGTGGTCTTCGACCAGGCCCCGTTCATCCAGCAGTCGATCAACTCGCTGGCCGAGGAGGGCCTGCTCGGCCTGTTCTTCGCGGTGGTGATCATCCTGGTGTTCCTGATGTCGATCAGGTCGACGCTGGTCACGGCGATCTCGATTCCGACCTCGGTGCTCATCACCTTCATCGCGATGCAGGCGGCCGACTACTCGCTCAACATCATCACGCTCGGTGCCCTCACCATCGCCATCGGCCGTGTGGTCGACGACTCGATCGTGGTGATCGAGAACATCAAGAGGCACCTGACGTTCGCCGAGGTCGGTGGCCCGATCGACGCGGCCACTCGTTCGCAGGTCATTGTCGAGGCCGTACGCGAGGTCGCCACCGCCATCACGGCCTCGACGGTGACGACGGTCGCCGTCTTCCTGCCCATCTCGTTCGTGCAGGGCACCACGGGCGAGCTGTTCCGCCCGTTCGCACTCACCGTGACGATCGCCCTCCTCGCCTCCCTGTTCGTCGCGCTGACGATCGTTCCCGTGCTGGCGTACTGGTTTCTCGGCAGCTCGCACACCAAGCGTGCGGTGGGCGGCGCCGTCGCCGTGGCGACCGCCGCGCTTCCCGTCGGTCGGAGAAGCCGTCGCCAGGCAGCCGTGGTCGACGATGAGAAGCCCACCGCCCTTCAGCGCCGCTACCTGCCGATCATCTCGTGGACCCTCAAGCACTCTGTCGCCACTCTGCTCATCGCGGTGTTCGTGCTCGCCGGAACGTTCGCGCTGGTGCCCTTCATGAAGACCAACTTCCTCGGCTCGAGCGGCCAGAACACACTGACCGTCACGCAGACCGTGCCCGTGGGGTCGAGCCTCGACGCGCAGAACGCGTCGGCGCAGAAGGTGGAGTCCACCCTGCAGGGCATCGCGGGCGTGCAGACCGTTCAGGTGTCGATCGGGTCGAGCGGCTCGAGCCTGCGCGACGCCTTCGCCGGCGGCGGGGCCAATGCGATCACCTACTCCATCACGACCGACGAGAACGTGAACCAGGACGACCTGCAGAACACCGTGCGCACCGACGTCGAGGCCATCCCCGACGTCGGCGAGATCTCGGTGGGTGCCTCGGCCGGCTTCGGCGGCTCCTCCGACATCGAGGTCGACATCACGGCCTCGAACCAGACCGACCTGCAGACGGCGTCGGATGCCCTGCTGGCGTCTGTCTCGAAGCTCTCCGACATCACCCAGGCCACCTCGAACCTCGCGGCGACCAGGCCGTACATCGCCGTCGCCGTCGACCGCGACAAGGCCGCCGCCGCGGGGCTCAGCGAGGTGGCGGTGGGCACTCTGGTCTCGAATGCGATGCAGCCGCAGACCGTCGGCTCGATCGGCATCGACGGCACGCAGTACACGATCTACATCGCCAGCGACTCGACGCCGACGACGCAGGCCGAGCTGGCCGCCCTGCCGATTCCCACCGCCGCGGGCCCGGCGCGGCTCGATTCGGTCGCGACCGTGTCTCAGCAGAACGGCCCCGACACGATCACCGAGTCGCGGGGGCTCCGCACCGCCGCCATCACGGCCACGCCGTCGAGCGACAACCTCGGCGGCGCGAGCGCCGAGGTGTCGAAGGCTGTGGCCGACACCACGCTTCCGGCCGGAGCGACGGCCACCCTGGGCGGCGCCACCTCCGACCAGAGCGACGCGTTCGGCCAGCTCGGTATCGCGCTGCTCGTCGCCATCCTGATCGTCTACGTGGTCATGGTGGCCACGTTCAAGAGCCTGCTGCAGCCCCTGCTGCTGCTGGTCTCGGTGCCCTTCGCCGCGACGGGCGCCATCGCGCTGCAGGTCATCTCGGGCATCCCGCTCGGGGTGCCGTCGATCATCGGCGTGCTGATGCTGATCGGCATCGTGGTGACGAACGCCATCGTTCTCGTCGACCTGGTGAACCAGTACCGGACCCGCGGCCTGCCGGTTCGCGAGGCGCTGGTGCAGGGCTCGAGCCGGCGGCTGCGGCCCATTCTGATGACCGCCCTCGCGACCATCTTCGCGCTGCTGCCGATGGCCATCGGTCTCACCGGCCACGGCGGCTTCATCTCGCAGCCCCTTGCGATCGTGGTGATCGGCGGGCTGATCTCGTCGACCGTTCTGACCCTGATCGTCTTGCCCGTGCTCTACAACATCGTCGAGGGCGGCCGTGAACGGCGCCGGGCCCGCCGTGATCAGCGGTTCGCCGATCGGCGGGCGCAGCACGACGCCGACGCGGCGGCGGATCGCCCGGTGCTGGCCCTGTCGGCCGGCGCGCCCGATGAGTCTGTCTGAGAACCGGTGGCCCCGAACTGGGAGTCGACCTCACGTCTGACCGATCGCACAGTATCTGACCGAGCGGTCAGCTACGCTGTCGGAGTGTCAGAATCGACGACGCCCCGAGCCGACCCCGCCGACGAGCTGCGGGCTGTCGCGCTGCGCCTGTTCGCCCAGACCAGCTACGCCGGCGCCTCGCTGCAGCAGATCGCCGATGCCGCGGGCTACTCGAAGTCGAGCGTGTTGTATCACTTCGCCTCGAAGGAGGCGCTGCTCGAGGCGGTGCTCGCGCCTGCCGTCGACACCATCGAGCTGCTGCTCCAGGGGTCGATCGGCCGCATCGCAGACGATGAACAACGAGCCGAGTTCGTCGAGGAGTTCATCGACTTCCTGCTGCGCTACCGGCTCGAGGCGCACATCATCATCAACCAGGGCCAGTCGCTGTCGGGCATCCCGACCGTCGACCGGGCGCGCGAGTACATCACCCGGCTGGCGGCCTCGTTCGACACCGAACTGCCGAGCGTGAACCACCGCATCAGACTCGGGGTGGGTCTCGCCGGCGCCGCCTACGTTCTGGCCACGAGTGCCGTCGACATCGACATCAGCGACTCCATCGACGAGGTCAGGGCTGCCCTCATCGACGTGGTCTCAGAGCTTCTCGTTCCACGTTCTGCCCCTGCCACGCCCAACCGCCTCACCGTCTAGGAGCCTCGACAATGGCAACGCTTCTGTATCGCATCGGTCGCTTCTCCTATCGCCATTCCTGGCAGATCGTCGTCGCCTGGTTCTTGGTGCTCGTGGCCATCCTGGGCGGCGGAGTCGCCCTCGGCGGGTCGACGGTGAACACGTTCTCGATTCCCGGAACCGAGTCGCAGCAGGCGCTCGACAAGCTGAGCGCGGTGTTCCCGGCGGCCGCCGGTGCCAGCGCGCAGGTGGTGTTCGAGGTTCCCGACGGGCAGACCGTCAACGACGCGGCCAACAAGGCCGCCATCACGGCGACGACCGATGCCATCGCGAAGATCGACCACGTGTCGTCGGTGATCGACCCCTACTCGCAGTATGCCGCAAACGCGATCTCGAAAGACGGCACGATCGCCTACGCCACCGTTCAGTTCGACGGCCCCACCACGAGCATCCCGGCGTCGACGGTGACCGAGGTCGAGAACGCGAAGGCGCCGGCGACCGATGCGGGAATCCGGGTCGAATTCGGCGGCGACATCTTTCAGGCCACCGGGGTCGCGGTGAGCCCGTCTGAGGGTCTCGGCGTCGTGTTCGCTGCCATCGTTCTGTTCTTCACGTTCGGCTCGATCCTCGCGGCAGGGCTGCCACTGCTGTCGGCCATCCTCGGCGTCGGCGTGTCACTCGGCGCGGTCATCCTCGTCTCGGCCTTCGCCGAGGTGTCGAGCACCGCGCCGACGCTGGCCGCCATGATCGGGCTCGCGGTGGGCATCGACTACGCGCTGTTCATTCTGTCGCGCCACCGAACGCAGCTCGCCCAGGGCATACCGCCCGAGGAGTCGGCGGCTCAGGCCGTCGCAACGGCGGGCAGCGCGGTGGCGTTCGCGGGTACCACGGTGATCATCGCCCTGCTGGGGCTGCTCGTGGTGGGCATCCCGTTTCTCAGCGTGATGGGTGTCGCTGCGGCGTTCGCTGTGTTCGTCGCGGTGCTGATCGCCCTCACCCTGCTGCCGGCGATCATGGGGCTGTTCAAGCACCGCCTCGCGCCCAAGGAGGGCGGCCGGGTGCAGCGCCGCGCCCTCGCCGACCTGTCGGGCCACTCGGCTACCGAGACGACCGAGGCGGCCGAGACCGCGAAGACCGCGACGATCGCGACGACCGATACGCAGCCGATCGACCTTGGGGTCGTCGTGGCCGACGGCGCCGTCGCTCCGGTGGCCGACGCGAAGGCCGCCAGGCGCGCCGCCACAGCGAGCAGGCCCGTCGGCAGATCGATGGGCGCACGCTGGGTGGGCATCGTGATGAAGGCGCCGATCGTGTTCGTCATCGTCGTTCTCGGCATCGTCGGCGTCGCCTCGATTCCGGCCCTGAGCCTCGATCTCAACCTGCCCACCTCGGGGCAGCAGCCGCTCAACACGACCAACCGGCAGGCCTATGACATTCTCGCCAAGGGTTTCGGCCCGGGCTACAACGGCCCGCTGATCGTCGTCGCCGACATCACCCAGTCGACCGACATCCAGGGCGTGCTGACCAAGATCCAAGACGAGCTGGGCACCGTGCAGGGCGTCACCTACGTCAGCCAGGGGGTGCCCGACTCGACGCTCGACACCGCGATCTTCCGGGTGATTCCGGATGCCGCACCCGACTCGCCCGAGACGAAGACGGTCGTTCACGACCTGCGTGACCTCAATACGAAGATCACCGCCGACCTCGGCACACCGATCACCGTCACGGGCGCGACCGCCGTCGCCGTCGATGTGTCGAACGTGCTGACGGCTGCACTGCTGCCGTTCGGCATTCTCGTGGTGGGGCTGTCGATCATCCTGCTCGCCATGGTGTTCCGTTCGATCGCCGTGCCCCTGAGCGCCGCGCTCGGCTTCCTGCTCTCGGTCGGGGCGAGCTTCGGTGTCTCGGTCGCCGTCTTCCAGTGGGGCTGGGGCGGCAGCCTGCTGAACATGGACACGACGGGGCCGTTGCTGAGCTTTCTGCCGATTCTGCTGATGGCCATCCTGTTCGGGCTCGCGATGGACTACCAGGTCTTCCTGGTGTCGGGCATGCGTGAGGAGTACGTCAAGTCGGGCGACGCGCGACGGTCGGTGCGGGTCGGCTTCGTGCACGGCGCGCGCGTGGTGACCGCGGCAGCGCTCATCATGTTCTTCGTCTTCTTCGCGTTCGTGCCCGAGGGCACAGGTGCCATCAAACAGATCGCCCTGGCGCTCGCGGTGGGCGTGTTCGTCGACGCCTTCCTGGTGCGTATGACGCTCATCCCGGCGGTCATGACCATGCTGGGGCGCAGCGCCTGGGCGCTGCCGAAGTTCATCGGGCGCATCCTGCCGAACGTCGACGTCGAGGGTGAGGGCCTGCGTGAGCACATCACCAACTCCGCCTGGGCCTCGAAGCACACCGGCGACGCCGTCACCGCCGAGAAGCTGGCCATCGCCGGCCTCGAAGGCACGGTCGACGTCTCCGTGGCGTTCGGCGGCCTGCTCGTCGTGGGCGGCGACACGAGTTCGCGCCGGCTGCTCGGCGCCACGCTGGCCGGCCGAGTGCTGCCCGAGCACGGTGAGCTGCAGATTCTGGGCCACTGCGTGCCGTCGGAATCGGGTGCGATCAGCCGCAGCGTGTCGCTCGTCGATGCGTCGTCGGCGCGCCCCGACGTCGACACCACCGTCGAGGCGGCGATGCGCGAGCGTCTCAGCCTCGCCAAGCCGTGGTTCAGGCCGTGGGTGTCGAAGGCCGAGGTCGCCCAGCGCATCGCCGCGGTGAACGCAGCGCTCGACGGATTTCCCGCCGAACGTGCCATCGGCGAGTCGACAGCTCTCGGTGAACTCTCGCCCGTCGGCACGGCCCTGCTGCACACCGCGCTCGGCCTCGCCGACCGGTCGCGGCTGCTCGTGGTCGACACCGGCGATCTCGGATCGCCCACCGACGACGACACCGTGTTCCTGCGGTCGCTCGTCGCCCTGGTTCCCGCCGAGACCACCCTGGTCGTCGGGCTGCCGGCACTGCCGCCCGGCCTCGAGCCGTCGCACGTCGGCCACGAGCACGCGGCCACAGACCCGAATCACCCCGCACCGCGACCGGTCAGCATTCTCGAACTCTCACACCCTGCCCGCCAGGAAGGATCACTGCGATGACGTCACCGCACTCCGCAGACCACGCCGCCCAGGCGGCCGTCGTGCCCGCCGCGTCTGGTGGCGGTGCCGGCACCGCCTCCCGCGCCGACTCCGCCCCCACACAGCCGAACCCGTCGGGCGCCTCCGCTGCGCCCACCGCCGAGATGACCGCGCGTTCGCACCGCAGGCGCCGGGGCGTCTGGTTCGCCATCGGACTGCTCGCCGTCATCGCCATCCCGCTGGCCGCCAGCGGGCTGTTCTCGGGGGCGTTCTCGAACGTCAGCACCAACATCAACAAGGTGCCCGCGGCGCTGGTGAACAACGACCAGCTGATCACCACCACGGCGACCGACGGCACCCAGTCGACCGTGTACGCCGGCCGCGGTCTCGTCACCCAGCTCACCGGGCCCGACGCCAGCGGCTTCGACTGGCACGTTACGAACTCGGCCGACGCGGCCAAGGGCCTCGCCGACGGCACCTACTACGCGGTGCTGACGATTCCCGAAGACTTCTCGAAGCAGGTCAGCAGCCTCGGCACGCCGACCCCCGTGCAGGCCTCCATCGACATCGCCACCGACAACTCGCACGGCTACCTCTCGAGCGTCGTCGCGACCACGGTCGGCAACGCGATCAAGGCCGGCTTCGGCCAGACCGTCACGGCCCAGGTGCTGAGCGGCGTCTACACCGGGCTCGGCACGGTCGGCACTCAGCTGTCGACGGCGGCCAGCGGCGCGGGGCAGCTCGCGACCGGTGCCACCAGCCTGCAGGGCGGCCTCAACGAGATCGCCACCGGTGCCACCAACGCCGCCACGGGCGCGGCCGGCCTGAGCACCGGCATCGCCGGATACACGGGCGGGGTCGATCAACTCGCCGGTGGGCTCACCAAGCTCGATGACAGCGCGGCGGGTCTGTCGCAGCTCTCGAGCGGGGTCAGCAAGTACACCGGGGGCATCACGAGCCTGTCGTCGGGCGCCGACAAACTGTCGCCGGGCATCCTCGCCGCGATCTCGTCGAATCCCTACCTGACCGACACGCAGAAGCAGCAGCTGAGCGGAGGCTACTCGGGCCTGCAGGGCGGCCTCAGCCAGGCGTCGAGCGCCGGCTCGACGCTCTCGTCGTCGACGTCGTCGGGTGTCAGCCAGCTGCAGTCGGGCATCTCGAGCCTGTCGTCAGGGGCGAACCAGATCTCGGCGAACTCCGCCGCTCTCGACTCGGGTGCGGCCGACCTGGCCTCGGGGCTGGCCAAGCTCGCGCCCGCGATCCAGCAGTCCGCCGACGGCGCGGGCCTGCTCGCCACCAACATCACGCAGCTGCAGACCGGCCTGCAGTCGGGCGCCGACGCGCTCGCGAACAACACGGCGACCGATCCGGCGGCGGCGGCCAAGATCGCGGCCGACCCGATCGCGGTGAACGTCACCGCGCTCAACCCGGTCGACGGAATCGGCCAGGTCATCGCGATCCTGATCATTCCCGCGGGGCTGTGGATCGGCGCGCTTGCCGTGTTCCTCTTCTTCCGTCCGCTGAAGAGCGCGGTGCTCGCGAGCTCTGCGTCGACGGGGCGACTCGTCGCGCGGGTGTTCGGCCGGGCATCCGCCATCGGTGCCATTCAGGTCGTGCTGGTGATGCTGTACCTGTACCTGAGCCTCGGGGGCGGATGGTCGACCCTGCCGGCCGCGTTCGGCTTCTCGCTGCTGGTGTCGCTCGCGTTCATGGCGTTCAACCAGTTCTTGACCATGGCGTTCGGGCGCGTCGGCATCATCATCTCGCTGATCCTGTTCGCGGTGCAGATCGCGACGACGGCAGGGCTGTATCCGGTGCAGATCTTGAGCGGCCCGTTCCAGGCCATCAGTGCGATCTCGCCGATGAGCTATGCGGTCGCCGGGCTGCAGGGCATCCTGACGCAGGGCGACTCGGGGCCGGTGTGGACGAGCGTGGTGGTGATGGCGATCATCCTGGTGGTGAGCCTGCTGCTGTGCGGCTTCGCGCTGGCCCGGCGACGCAACCCGATTCGCACGGGGTGGCTGCTGGCGGGGGCGAACTCGCGACCGACGACCCCTCGCGGTGCGTCGACCGACGGGCCGTCGTCGGGCGAGGGTGTGGAGGTGGGCGGGCGCGAGCCGGCACACGGGCAGCACGATCATGCGGGCGCCGCGGCGGGAACGCGCGCGCCGGGGCTCGCCACGTAGGGTCGGCCTGGGGCTGCGCCGGTGGTCGTCGGCGGGTCTCAGCCCTCGTTCCGTGCTATTTCGGGGCGGATCGTGTAACGTAGGTGGGTCGGCTCTTGACACCGCGCGTCGTGCGCGGATGGGTTTGTAAGTCAGGTGGGCCGGTTTCTCGTTTCGTGCGACAGTGATTTCAGCTGTTATTGGCATGACGCAATATGGATGCGGCATGCAGAGAGTGCACAAGCGCAAGAGCACCGCACGAACGTTGTGCAGGGGTGTGAAAGCGCGGGGCGGGAACAATCACGTATGTGAAACGGCCCCGGCCAAAGACTGCCCGGGTTCAGCAAAAGTCAATCGCAAATGTATTGACCGCTTTGCCATGCAAATGAAATAACCCGGAAAGCATCATGCCCGATTACTCGAAGAAGTCCGCCAACAGCGGCAGCAACTACTCCGGAGCCAAGGGCTCCAGGGGCGCATCGGCCGCTGCCGGTTCGCGCAGCGCGGGTCACCGCGGCTACAAGGCCGCCGACGCCGGCGCGCCCAAGAAGGCCCGCTGGAACGCCGACGAGCGTGCCGCCCGCGGTGCCGCCCCGACCAGCCGCGGCGACCGCCCCAACTGGGAGCCGCGCGCCACCCCGCCCACCCGCGAGAGCAACTACAGCAACCGCGGCGACCGTGGTGCGTCGACGGGTCGCCCGTCGTACGGTGACCGCAATGACCGTGGTGCGTCGACGGGTCGCCCGTCGTATGGTGACCGCAATGACCGTGGTGCGTCGACCGGCCGCCCGTCGTATGGTGACCGCAATGACCGTGGTGCCTCGACCGGCCGCGCGTCGTACGGTGACCGCAATGACCGTGGTGCCTCCACCGGTCGCCCGTCGTACGGTGACCGCAACTCTTCGGGTGCTGGGCGCTCGGAGCGCCCGTCGTACGGTGACCGCAGCGCATCGAACGATCGCGGTGCCTCCACCGGCCGCCCGTCGTACGGTGACCGCACCGACCGCGGTGCCTCGACCGGTCGTCCCTCCTATGGCGACCGTTCGGCCAGCAGCGACCGCGGTTCGTACAACGACCGCCCGGCCCGCTCGGAGCGCCCCTTGTACGGTGACCGCAGCGCCTCGAACGACCGCGGTGCCTCCACCGGCCGCCCGTCGTACGGTGACCGCCCCGAGCGCAGCGAGCGTTCGTCGTACGGTGACCGCCCCGCCCGCACGGAGCGCCCGTCGTACGGCGATCGCGGAGCATCCACCGGCCGCCCCTCCTACAGCGATCGCCCGGCGCGCACGGAGCGTCCCTCGTACGGTGATCGCCCGGCGCGCACGGAGCGTCCCTCGTACGGCGACCGCCCCGAGCGCAGAGACCGCCCCGAGCGCAGCGAACGCCCCTCGTACAGTGATCGCCCCGCCCGCACCGAGCGCCCCTCGTACGGCGACCGCGGCGCGAGCAGCGACCGCGGCTCGTACGGCGACCGCGGCGCCCGCAACGAGCGCCCCGCCCGCTCGTTCGATGACCGACGCGACTCGAACACCGACCGCGCCAGCCGCGGCAGCGACTTCTACCCGAAGCGCGACAGCAACGGCTACGCCTCCGCGGCTGCCACCGGCGCCGTCGCCGCAGGCCGGTTCGGCCCGCAGGACGACGTCGTACTCGAGCGCCTCGAGGCCGAAGTGACCACCGCGAGCGACGTGGTCGACATGTCGTTCGGCGACCTCGGTCTCGGCGACAACATCACGCGCCAGCTGGCGTCGATGGGTGCTCCGAGCCCGTTCCCGATTCAGGCAGCCACCATTCCCGACGTTCTCGCCGGCAAGGATGTTCTCGGCCGTGGCAAGACCGGCTCGGGCAAGACCATCGCCTTCGGTGCGCCGCTCGTCGAGCGCCTGATGGAGAACGACGGCGCCAAGGGTCGCAAGCCGGGCAGACTGCCCCGTGCGCTCATCCTGGCCCCGACCCGCGAGCTCGCGATGCAGATCGACCGCACCGTGCAGCCCATCGCCCGATCGGTCGGCCTGTTCACCACGCCGATCTTCGGCGGAGTGCCGCAGTTCAAGCAGGTCTCTGCCCTGCAGCGCGGAACCGACATCATCATCGCGACCCCCGGCCGCCTCGAAGACCTCGTCGAGCAGGGTCGTCTCGACCTCTCGCAGGTCAAGATCGTCGTTCTCGACGAGGCCGATCACATGTGCGACCTCGGGTTTCTCGAGCCCGTGCAGCGCATTCTTCGGCTCACCGCGCCGAAGAGCCAGAAGCTGCTCTTCTCCGCAACGCTCGACAAGGGCGTCGCCCAGCTCGTCAACGAGTTTCTCGTCGAGCCGGCCGTGCACGAAGTCGCCGGTGAAGACCAGGCCTCGTCGACGATCGACCACCGCGTGCTGCTCATCGAGCAGCGCGACAAGCGTGCGATCATCGAGCAGCTCGCCAGTGGCGAGGGTAAGACGCTGATCTTCGCCCGCACCCGTGCGTTCGCCGAAGAGCTCGCAGACCAGCTCGACGATGCGGGTATTCCCGCCACGTCACTGCACGGCGACCTCAACCAGTCGCGCCGCACGCGCAACCTGCAGCTGCTCACCAGCGGCCGGGTCAACGTACTCGTGGCGACGGATGTTGCGGCACGAGGCATCCACGTCGACGACATCAATCTGGTCATCCAGGCCGATGCTCCCGACGAGTACAAGACCTACCTGCACCGCTCGGGCCGCACGGGCCGCGCGGGCAAGCAGGGCACGGTCGTGACGCTCATCTCGAAGTCGCGCCGCCGTCGCATGGACGAGCTGCTCGGCCGCGCCGACATCGAGGCCACCATGGTTCCGGCCATGCCCGGCGACCAGCTGATCGACGACCTGCAGAGCGCGGGCATCTGATCTGGCGCTTAGCCGCTCCTGCGGCGCACTGAACATCCGGTTCGAACCGAGTGCCCGGTGCGAACCGAGCAGTGACTGAAGGGCTTCGGATGCTCTGCCTTCGGGCGGGCATCCGAAGCCCTTCTTCGTACCCGCCGGGCACCCGCGTGGAGCGCGAGCGATCAGGCCACGGGCCGGCCCGCCTGGTCGCGCAGCCGGGCGCGGCTGCGGCGCACCCAGTAGCGCTCGACCCAGCCCGAGACGAAGAGGATGACGAGGGCCCAGAGGCCGACGCCCGGAACGGTGACGGCCACGATCAGGGCCGCCGTCATGGCGATGGCCGGAAAGACCGCGGGCGAGAGCAGGATGGTGCCGCGGATGTTCTCGAGCTGCATCTCGGGGGTCTTCACGATGATGTACTGCGCCACGAGGCCGGCGTAGGTGGTGACGACCATCGTTCCGATGTAGAGCGCCGAGGTGACGGTGTTCGACCCCGAACTCTGGCCGAGCAGCTCGGTCGGGAACGGCAGGAACACGATGGTCAGCAGCCAGACGAAGTTCACCCAGACCAGCGTTATTGTGTACCCCTCGATCGCGCGGTACAGCTTGTGGTGGATGAGCCAGAAGTCGGCGATGACGACGAAACTGAGCGCGAACAGAAACAGCTGTTCCTCGTGATCGACGAGGAATTGGCCGGGTGACGCGTCGCCGATGTTTCCGGCGGCGTCGACGAGGGGCAGGATCAGCAGGGTGACCGCGATGGCGATGACCGCGTCGCTGAGGTTCACGAGTCGGTCGTAGCCGCGCCTGATAACCATGAGGCAATTATCGCGGCTCGGGCGGCCGTTGGTGGCATTGGCTACGGCCACCGCCGCCGGGAAGCTGCACCGCCGACCCGCCGACTCGCCGACTCGCCGACCCGCCGACCCGCCGACCCGCCGCTCAGGCGAGGGCGAGCAGCGCGGCCGCGACGAGCGCGAGCACCAGGCCGGCCACCTGCACCGGGGCGATGCGCTCCCGCAGCACGATGGCGGCCAGCACGATGGTGCCTGCCGGGTAGAGCGCAGTCAGCACCGACATGACCGCGAGGTCGCCGAGGTGGATGCCCGTGAGCAGCAGCACGTTCGCCCCGGCGTCGAGCACGCCACAGCCGAGGGCGAGCAGCAGTGCAGCCCGCAGGCTGCCCGCGGCTTCGGCTCGGGCATCCGACCCGCTCCCGGGGGCGCTCGAGTCGGCGTGCGTCAGGCCAGAGGCACGGCGTCGAACCCGTGTCGCAACCGCCAGCACGCCCACCGCCCCGAAGAGCAGCGCGGCGTTCACACTGCGATTGAACAGCAGCGGAACGATGCCCGAGTCGGTCGGCGTCTGGTCGACGAAGATCAGGAAGCCGCCGATCAGGGCGCCCGAGGCGACGGCCATCAGCAGGCCCTTCAGCGATGGCCGAACGGCGCCCTTCTCGGGCACGAACCCCACCAGAACCACCGCGACGAGCGCAATGCCGAGACCGGCGTAGCCGAGCGGGCCGAAGCGCGTTCCCGTGATGAGGCCCGCGGTCATCGGCACGACGGCCGACATGATGGCGGTGAGGGGCGAAAGGATGCTCATCGGTCCGATGGCCAGGCAGGCGTAGAGCAGCGAGAGCCCGACGGCCCCCGAGACGCCCGAGAGCGCACCCCAGCCGACAGCCGACCACGACCACTGGCCGCCGATCAGCGGGAAGAGCAGCAGCAGAACCACCAGGCCGGTCGCGGCGCTCGTGGCGGTGACGAGCAACGGGCTGATGCGTTTGGCTGCCAGGCCGCCGAGGAAGTCGGAGCTGCCGTAGACGAAGGCACCGATGGTGCCGAGCAGGGCAGCGAACATGAAGAACACGTTACAGATCGGGATCGCTCTTCTGTGAGTGCACTCAGAAACGTAGATTGTTCTGGTGCGCCCTTCTCGAGGGGCCCACACCACCACGCATCCGACTAACGCATCCGATCCACGCATCTGACCCACAGCTAGGAGACCACCCGTGTCGCCACGTTCCCTCCGTCTGAGCGCCACGGTGGCCGCCGCCGCGCTGGCCCTCGGGCTCACCGTCGTCTCGAGCGACGTCGCCTCGGCCGCCCCCGCTCCCGTCGACATCGACATCGTGAGCATCAACGACTTCCACGGCCGACTCGAGGCGAGCGGCACCACAGCGGGTGCCGCCGTGCTGGCGGGCGCCGTGAACAGCTTCAGAACCGCGAACCCGAACACGATCTTCGTCTCGGCGGGCGACAACATCGGGGCGTCGACGTTCACCTCGTTCATCCAGCACGACCAGCCCACGATCGACGCGCTGAACGCGATGAAGCTCGATGTGTCGTCGGTGGGCAACCACGAGTTCGACCAGGGTGTCGACGACCTCACCGGCCGGGTGTCGAGTGCGGCCGACTTCCCCTACCTCGCCGCAAACGTGTTCGACAAGGCCACCGGCGAGCCGGTGCTCGACCCCTACTTCGTGAAGCAGGTCGACGGAATCAAGGTGGGCTTCATCGGCGCCGTCACAGAGGAGCTGCCCTCGCTGGTGAGCCCGGCCGGCATCTCGAGCATCACCGTGGGCCCGATCGTGTCGTCGGTCAACACGGTCGCCGACGAACTGAAAGACGGTGACCCGTCGAACGGCGAGGCCGACGTGATCGTACTGCTCGTGCACGAGGGCGCCCCCACCTCGGCTGTGGCCGCACCCGATTCGGCGTTCGGCGAGATCGTCGACGGCGTCGACGGCAATGTGAACGCCATCGTCAGCGCCCACACCCACCAGCTGTACAACTACGACGCTCCCGTTCCCGGCGTTCCGGGCGCCACCCGGCCGGTCTTGCAGTCCGCCTCCTACAGCATGGATCTCGGGCACCTCGCGCTCTCGGTCGACCCGTCGACGAAAGAACTGTTGAGCATCAGCTCCGAGGTGCTGCCTCTCACCGAGTCCGCCGCCCCCAACGCGCCGCTGTACCCCGCAGACCCGACCGTGGCGGGCATCGTGACGCAGGCAGTCGCCGTGGCCGACGTGCTGGGCAGTGTTCAGACCGGTACGATCACGGCCGACTTCAACCGGGCGCGGCAGAGCGACGGCAGCGAGAACCGCGGCGGCGAGTCGACGCTCGGCAACTTCGTCGCCGATGTGCAGCTCTGGGCGACACAGGATGCCGGAGCCGAGATCGCGTTCATGAATCCCGGTGGCCTCAGAACCGACCTGACCTATGCCTCGGCGGGCGCGGGCGATGCCGACGGCGCGGTCTCGTTCAAAGAGGCGGCGAGCGTTCAGCCCTTTGCCAACACCCTGGTCACGACCACCCTCACCGGCGCCCAGATCAAAGAGGTGCTCGAAGAGCAGTGGCAGCCTGCTGCGGCCGCCCGGCCCTTCTTGAAGCTCGGTGTGTCGAAGTCTCTCGAGTACACCTACGACCCCACCGCCCCGGCCGGGGCGCACATCACCTCGATGCTGCTGAACGGCGCGCCGCTCGGCGCAGACGAGAGTGTGAAGATCGTGGTCAACTCGTTCCTCGCCTCTGGCGGCGACAACTTCGTCACGCTGGCTGAGGGCACGGGTGCAGCCGACACCGGAAAGATCGACCTGCAGTCGATGGTCGACTACTTCGGGGCGTTCCCCGTCGCGAGCCCCGACGACGCCCAGCGTGCCATCGGGGCACAGTTCGTCACTCCGATCGACTCCGCGGGTGTGGCGGCCGGGCAGACGGTGACGGTCAACCTCTCGTCGTTGCAGTTCAGCGCCGGCGAGCCCGTGTCGCCCACGGTCGACGTGCTCTACGACGGCGCGGTCATCGGCAGCGCCCCGATCGACCCGGCGATCGTCGACACCACCGACGAGGTGGGCCGTGCCACGGTGACGTTCAGCGTGCCACAGAACGCGGTGGTCGGCCAGCCGATCGTCGTCACGTTGCCCGGAACGACGACGGCGGTCGTTCTGACCACCGTCGCCACCGCCGCAGTGCCGACCACCCCCACGCCTGCGGCCACGACGACCCCGGTCGCGGCGGCCTCTGCGGCCCTCGCCAACACTGGCACTGACGGAGCCGCCCTGGTGGGCTGGGCAGGGCTCGGGATGCTCGGGCTGGCGCTCGGCATCGCCGCCCTCACCTCGGTGCAGCGCCGGCGCGGCAGCCGCACCCGGTGAGGCGCGAGGCGGCCGCGGTCTGATCCGTGGTCTCAGGCGGCGCCGAGTGGGGCTGTGGATGGAGTTCACTCCACAGCCCCGCCGCCTCGGCAGTGCTGCCCGGCCCGACTACGCCGGAGACTGCCGGGTGCGACGGTTCGCTTCGGCCCTTCGTTCGTCGTCGGCGTTGCCGAAGTACCCGCCGGCCAGCGTTTCGGCGGCACGGAGCAGCGCTGGAAGAATCACGTCGCGTTGCTCTGGCTCGAGGCTGGCCATCACGCGGCCCTCGATGACCGCGATGCGGTTCGTGCACTCCTGCAGCACCGCACGCCCGGCCGGCGTGAGCACGGTCTTGCGAATTCGGCCGTGCGAGGGATCGTCGGTGCGCACGACGAAACCCCGCCGTTCCAGATCGGCCAGCACTCGGTTCGCCGACTGCGGTGTCACGAACATGAGCCGCGCGATCTCGGCGTTCGACCGGCCGACATCGTCGCTGATCGCCAGGAGCAGGTGGTATTCGGGCACCGTGACGCCGTTGTCGGATGCGACGAGCTCGACGGCGCGTTGCAGAGCTCGCACCAGTCGCTGGGTCACCCACTCGAGTCGACCGACCGCGTCTTTCGGCGGTGTGGCCCGGTGTCGGCGCGGAATCACGGGCCCGGCGTCGACCGTCGCCCCATCGACAAATTCGCCATCATCCACAGCGACAACATATCGTCACATGCGACCTGCACGAAACCTGTGAGGCGGGAAGAGCGGCACCGGATCAGCCCCGCCAGCGTTGCGGGGCGGCGCGCAGGAGCTCGTGCGCGTCGACCTCGAGCAGCAGGCCGCTCGCGACACTCTCACGAACGGCTTCGGCGAACCGATCGAGGTAGCCGGCGCGCGATTCGTACCGCTCGCGCAACTCGGTCGTCGCGAACGGCCGCAGGTGACCGACGAGACGGGCGAGCATCTCGGGCCGGCTGAAGGGCATCCACTCCGGCGGAGGTTCCGACTCTGCCGAGGGCGTGCTGTGCGGCGCGTATGTCGCCGTGGGAACGGTCACCCATGGCGTGCGGATGCCGCCTCGTACGTTGCCATCGGCGTCTCGCACCAACGTCTCTGTGCCGGCGACGTGATCGAAGCGGGCCGCCTTCGGAGGCAGTTCGCCGGCAACCAGCCAGCGGTGCATCGCCTCGAAGGCACCACGCAGGTACAGGTCGAATCGCGCATCGGTGGGTTGTTCTCGAATGCTGAAGGCTGGGCGCCGCCCGCCCCGGCGTTCGTACTGCTGCAGGTTGGTCAGCACGCCGGCTCTGGCCTCGATGTGCGCCGTGCCCGCGACTTCGTACAGCCGGTAGACGCCATCGGCGTCGTCGCTGTCGGCGTGGGTCACGCGTTCGTGCGTCTCGGCTTCGGTCTCGCTCAGTACCTCGAAGGCCACGGCCTGACGGGGTGAGATCGAACGCCGCGGATCGTCTGAGGTGACCTCGACGTCTCGTGCAGAGAGCGGCGGATACCCCGCGGCCCCGGCGCCGCCGGAGGAGATGCCGATCATGTATCCGTCGATCGCGGGGCGGCCATCGTCTCGTCGCCATCGGTCGTGAAAGCCGTCTTGCAGCACGACACGGCAGAAGCTCCCCGTCGCCGACATCCCGGCGAGGATGACCGGGCCGGTGCCGACCGCACCGAGGTCACCTGCGACAGCCGCCCGCACCGCTTCGGCCAACACGTCGTACTGCATTCCCTCTTCGGGGATGTCGACTGCGGCATATCGTTCGGAATCGATGGTGTCTCTCAGGAGCGTCGCGACCGGGCTGAAGACGGTGACACCCATCCAGCTGTGGCGGCCGCGCAGCAGCCACGGACTGATCGCGTTCCACACCAGCGCCGAGTCGAGGTCGGGATGCAGCGGCTCGACCACGGTGAGCCCAGACCCGGTGCCCGAAGCCGGGTGACGCGTGAGCACCCGGGTGCAGAAGGGCACGTCGCTCTGCGCCGCCTCGAGGGCGCCGTGGTCGTCATGGCGCCACACGCTCGCGATGCCGCGAAGGAGATATTCGGTCTCGACGAAATCGTGCACTGCGAGGTCGACACCCATGTCGATCTCGGGCAGGAACGACGTGCCGAAGGGCCGAGACCCGGCGCTGATCGAAAGTGGCTCGATGACCGATCGCGACATTGCGTAACCTCCACGGGGTTGGCGGACCTATTGTGTGAATATCAGGTTAGCTGATACTTTAGTCCAGCGCCGCGCAGCAGCGCCGCACAATCCGCACACATTGCAAAGGAGCAAAATGTCTGCAGCACGCAGCCCACTGCGAAGAATCGCGTTGATCGCCGTCACCGCCGTGGCCGTCGTCGGCGGCGTCGCAGCCTGTTCGTCCACCCCGGCGGCGAACGCCGGGAGCACCACACTCACCACCCAGTTCGCCGGCGTGCCGATCAGCCTGAACCCCGCCCTCGGCGGGTCGGGCGGCAGCGCGATCTACACGTCACTGCCCTATGACTCTCTCATCTACCAGACGGGTGACGGCAAGCTGATCCCCGATCTGGCGACCGCGTGGACCCTTTCCGACGCGAACACCAAGCTGACCCTCACCCTGCGATCCGGTGTGACATTCACCGACGGAACGACAATGGATGCCGCAGCCGTCAAAGCCTCGCTCGAGTACTTCCTGAAGGCGGGTGGGGGCAACGCCCGTTATGCGGGCCCCATCTCCGACATCTCGACTCCCGACAACGCCACTGTCGTCATCACCTACTCGACCGCGTATCCAGACGGCCCGTACTATCTGTCGCAGTACTGGAGCGTCGGCCAGATCATCGGCCCGAAGGGCCTGGCAGACCCGAACAGCCTGCTCACCTCGAGCGACGGAACAGGGCAGTACTCCTACTCGGCCGCCGATTCTGTGTCGGGTTCGTCGTACGGCTACGTGAAGAACCCGAACTACTTCAACCCGGCGGCCCAGCAGTTCGGCAAGGTCGTCGTCAAGGTGATCGGCGATCCCAGCGCCGTCTCGTCGGCGGCCACGACCGGCCAGGTCGACTTCGCCGGGGTCTCGCCGACCACGGCCGACACGGTGAAGGCTGCCGGCCTCGACCTGGTGTCCGCCCCGTTCTTCACCTGGGGTCTGACCATGGCCGACACCCAGGGCACGCTGGCCCCGGCCCTGGCGAACGTCGACGTTCGCCAGGCGATCGCGATGGCCATCGACCGCGACGCGCTGGCATCGGCTCTTGGTTCGCAGTACACGCAGGCGAATGGTCAGATCGGCGCCGAGGGAACCGACGGTTATATCTCGGGGTACGGCTACAGCTACGACGTCGACAAGGCGAAATCGTTGATGGCACAGGGTGGGTACCCTGACGGCTTCGAACTGCAGGTTCTGACGGAGAACATCCTCGACCCGCAGACCACCATCTCGCAGGCGATCGCCGGCGACCTGGGCAAGATCGGCATCAAGGTCGACCTCGTCGTCAAGAACTCGGTTCCCGATTTCATCCAGGCCTCGCTCACCAAGCAGTACCCTGCGGTGATCTGGCCGGTCGTCGGCAGCAATTCGGCGCAGGTTCTCACGAACTTCATTCAGCCCGGCGTGACCAACCCGTTCGGAAACTCTGACCCGACGCTGACCGCGGCCTACGACGCTGCCCAGTCGAGCACCGACCCGGCCGCGGCGACCGCTGCGTACCAGAACATCACGAAAGCGGCCAATGACGCCGCGTGGTTCGCGCCGGTGGTGTCGACCGACAACGTCTTCGCCGTGGGCAAGAACATCACGAATGTGACGGCCTCGGCGTTGAACTCGAATCCGCTGCCGCAGGCGCCAGACGCCCAGTACGCCTGGAAACCGTCGAAGTAGCCCAACGCGACGCCGATCACTCGCCATCCCACTCCTGGAGCTCATCCATGGCCCGACTGATAGTCACCCGTCTGCTTCTGTCGATCGTTCTGATTGTGATCTCGTCGATCGCGATCTTCTTCCTCATGTCGCTCGTGCCGGGTGACCCGGCGCGAACCATTCTGGGGGCGAACGCCACGCCAGACGCGGTGGCCAGACTGCAAGACCAGCTGGGGCTGAATCAGCCGCTTCTCGTGCAGTACACGACGTGGCTCGGCGGTGCCGTGCGCGGCGATCTCGGTGAATCGGTGTTCAGCGGCGACCCGGTGGTGACGCTCATCCTCGCGCGGGTGCCCGTCACGCTGTCGTTGATTCTGCTCTCAACGATCGTGATCGCGGCGCTCGGCACCGGGCTGGGGCTGCTGAGCGCCGTACGGGGCGGGCCCGTGGGCACCTTCCTCGACGCGATCTCGCTCGTCGGCCTGGCGTTGCCGAGCTACTGGGTCGCGATCGTGCTGGTCGCCCTGTTCGCCGTGGCGATCCGCATCTTTCCGGCAACGGGCTACACCGCGCTGACCGACGACCCCGGCGCCTGGCTGCTGTCGCTCGTTCTGCCGGTGGCCGCGCTGTCGCTCGGCGGCGTCACTATCGTGGCGAAGCAGATGCGCGATTCGGCGATGGATGTGCTGGCCCGCGACTACATCCGCGTACTGCGCTCGACAGGGGTGCGGGAGCGCACGATCGTGCTGAAGCACGTGCTGCGCAACGCGGCCCTGCCCTCGCTCACCGTGCTGGGGCTGACCGTCGTCGGGGCGCTCACGGGGGCGGTCTTCGTCGAGAACGTCTTCGTTCTGCCCGGACTCGGCACCCTCGTCACCCAGGCGACCACCTCGCACGATCTTCCGGTCGTGCTCGGCGTCGGCGTCTTCTTCACCCTCTTCGTCATCATCGTCAACCTGATCATCGACGTGCTCTACGGAGTGCTCAACCCGAAAGTGCGAGTGCAATGAGAGCCAGCTCTGCAAGCCGGGCCATGTCGGCGGGTCTCGGTCGGCGTGTTCTGCGCAAACCGATCGCAGTGATCTCGGGCTTTGTGCTGATCGTGATCGTGGGGGGCTCCTTCGCGGCACCGTGGATCGCCCCCTACGACCCGCTCGAGCAGAACCTGCGCATCGCGAAGGAGGGCCCGAGCCTCGCTCACCTGCTCGGCACAGACTCGCTCGGCCGCGACATTCTGAGCCGGCTGATGTTCGGCGGGCAGGAATCTCTCAGCGGCGTGGTCGTCGCCGTGCTGTCGATGCTGATTCTGGCCATTCCGCTCGGCATCGTCGCGGGCTACCTCGGCGGCGTCTTCGATCGCGTGATTCTGCGGGTCGTCGATGTGCTGCTGTCGATTCCCGGCACCATCATCACCCTGGCGGTGCTCGCCATCTTCGACAACAACATGGTGGTGGCGATGGTGAGTGTCGGTGTGCTCGCGAGTGGTGCCTTCATACGGGTGTTCCGCAGTGCGACGCTGTCGGTACGGCAGGAACTCTACATCGGCGCCGCCCGCGTATCCGGGCTGAGCCAGGCCCGCATCATGGTCGACCACGTGCTGCCGCAGATCCGCGGTGTGCTGCTGGTGCAGGTGACGCTCTTCGCGGCCGCGACGCTGGGCATCCAGACCGGCCTCGCGTTCCTGGCGTTCGGCCCGCCGCCGCCCGCGCCCACGTGGGGCGGGATGGTCGCCGAGGCCGCCTCGCTCATTCAGACCGACCCGTGGATGCTCGTGCCGACCGGTGGCGTCATCGCCCTGACCACGCTGGCGCTCTGCCTGCTCGGCGATGCCCTTCGAGATGCGAACCAAGAGCGCTTCACGCTCGCGGGTCTCGTCGGCGAGAAAGTCGTGAAGACCACTGCGCCGCCGCCCGCGACTCCCTCTCCTCGATTGGCCACTGCTGCCGACCCCGATGACGAGGCCGGGGTTCCGGGGGCTCCGGATGCTCTGCTGACGGTACGCGGGCTGTCGGTCGGGTTCGGAGCCGCCGGTCGCGAGACCACCGCCATCCAGCGCGTCGACTTCGACGTCTCACCGGGTGAGATCGTCGGCCTGGTCGGTGAGTCGGGCAGCGGCAAGACGGTGACGGCGCTCGCCGTGCTCGGCCTGCTCGGCGCCAACGGGCGCATCACGGCAGGCTCGGTCAGGCTGGGGTCTGACGAGCTGGTCGGCATGTCGAGCGCGAAGCTGCGAGAGGTGCGCGGTGCCCGCATCGCGATGATCTCGCAGGAGCCGATGGGTGCGCTCGACCCGTCATTCCGCGTCGGTTCGCAGATCGTCGAGGCGATTCGCGCTCACGAGCGGGTCGGCCGGGCCGAGGCACGAACACGTAGCCGGCACCTGCTCGAAGCGGTACGACTCGACCCCGCCATCGCGAGCCGGTATCCGCACGAGATCTCGGGCGGCATGGCGCAGCGGGTCGCCATCGCGATGGCGCTGGCCGGGCGCCCCGACCTGCTGATCGCCGACGAGCCGACCACCGCGCTCGACGTCACCGTCCAGGCCGACATTCTCGAGCTTCTGCGCACGCTGCAGGCAGAGACGGGAATGGCAGTGATCCTGGTGAGCCACGACTGGGGTGTGGTCGCAGACCTGTGCAGCAGGGCGATCGTCATGTACGCCGGTGAAGTCGTGGAGCGAGCCGCGGTGGCCGACGTGTTCGAGACCGCCCGGCATCCGTACACCGCAGCGCTGTTGCGCTCCAACCCGCACGGAGCCGAGGCGGGAACGCTGCTGCCGACCATCGGCGGCTCAGTTCCGGCGCCGCACCAGTGGCCGCACGGCTGTCACTTCGCCGATCGGTGCCCGTTGGTGACCGCGGAGTGCCGTGAAGCTCCCGTGGAGATGGTGCACCTTGACGGCGATCGAGCCAGCCGGTGCATCCATATCGACGAATTGGCGGAGGCGAAGGTATGAGCGTTCAGCCGATTCTCGAGGTGACCGACCTGGCCGTAGACCATGGTTCGGGGCGCCGGCGAAAGCGTGCCGTCGATCATGTCAGCTTCACGATCGCCGCGGGCACGACCCTCGGCCTCGTCGGCGAATCGGGCTCGGGGAAGACGACCACCGGAATGGCGATCCTCGGGATGCTGCCGATCGCCGGCGGCTCGGTGCTCTTCGACGGCCGCGACATCACGGGCATGCGCAGGAGCGAACGGCGTGCGCTCGGGTCGGAACGGCAGGTCATCTTCCAAGATCCGTACAGCTCGCTCGACCCGAGCAAGACGATCGGGTACACCCTCGCCGAGCCGTGCCGCATCGTGCCGCGCGAGCGACGCCTGAGCACGGCCGAGATCGCCGATCGGAGCGCGATGCTGCTTCGACGCGTCGGGTTGAGCGACGACGCAGCACGCCGGTACCCCGCTCAGTTCTCAGGCGGCCAGCGCCAGCGCATCGCAATAGCCCGTGCTCTCATGCTCTCGCCGCGCCTGATCGTCTGCGACGAGCCGGTCAGCGCACTCGACCTATCGGTGCAGGCGGAGGTGCTCAATCTGCTGCTCGAACTGCAGCGCGATCTCGGGCTGAGCCTGCTCTTCATCTCGCACGACCTCTCGGTGGTTCGGCATGTCTCGCACACGATCGCCGTGCTGCAGGGCGGGCAGATCGTCGAGCAGGGGCCCGCCCAGCAGGTGTACGAGCATCCGCAGAACGACTACACGCGCACCCTGCTGGCCGCCGCCCCGGTGCCAGACCCGAGAGAGCAACGACTGCGGCGCGAAGAACGCCAGCGAAGCCGCACCATGGAGAGGACGCAATGACCGCGATGAACATCGGAGACGCAGAGCTCTGGTACGAGGAATACGGCCGGGGAGACGAGGTCGTGCTCTCGTCGGCGATGGGATTCGCCGCCGGCGCCTACCCCGAGATTCTGGCGGCCGAGCCCACCTCGTACCACGTGTACACGATTCAGGCGCGCGGATTCGGCCGTTCCACGCATCCGGAGCGGGCTCCCGACAACTGGCTCGACCAGTGGGCCGACGACGTCTGCGCGTTCGCCGACCGGCTCGGAGTCGACCGTTTCATCTACACGGGCATCTCGCACGGTGGCGGTATCGGCTGGCACATCGCCAGACGGCATCCGGAACGCCTGAAGGCTCTCATCTCTGTCGTCGGAACGCCGCACGACCGGGAGGGGGGAACGTCTTCTTCTGCCGGTCGCCGACGGTTCATCGAACAGCGTCATGACCCCGAGATCGTCAGGGGCATCCTCGAACACATGGCCGGGCCGACCGACGACCCCGAGCTGCAGGAGCAACGCCGGGTGCGGTTCGCCGCCGCTGCGGAGGAGGCTGGTCGGCGGCCGGAAGACGAAGCCCAGATCAACCAGGGCAAGCCATTCCCCGAGGCGGTGACTGACGAGCAGCTCGAGGAGGTGTACCGCGGCATCCGGGTACCGGTTCTGATTCTCGCCGCGATGCGAGACGGCGTCATCTCTCCCCAGTCGGCCCTGCGTGCCGCAGTGAACGTGCGCGGGGCGAAGGCGGTTCTCTTCGAAGACGGCGGCCACATGATCGGCGAAGAGTCGCCCGAACGCCTGGTTCGTGAGGTGCGCGTGTTCGTTGACGAACTGAACGGGCTGGCAGAACCTCGGAGGCGGGCATGAGCAGGGTCGGGTCGGCACCGATCCGCATCGCGGCTGTCGGCGACCTCATCGTCGACCGACCGCAGCCAGAGACGTTCTTCACCGACGCTGCGGCGATCCTGCGAAGCGCCGACCTCACGATCGGCCAGCTGGAGGTGCCGCACTCCACGACCCGTGCGGTCACCACGGTCGACGTTCCCGCGCCGCCGGCCGACCCGGCACACCTCGAGGCCGTCGCTCGGGCGGGCTTCGACGTGCTGACTCTTGCGGGCAACCACATCGGCGACGCCGGGGGCGAGGGCATCGCAGAGACCATCGCCGCGGCGCTGGCCGCCGGGATGCTCACGACCGGCGCCGGTGCCGACATCTCGGCTGCCGGCGTGCCCGTGATCGTCGAGCGCGGCGGCGTTCGCATCGGAGTGCTGTCGTTCAACTGCGTCGGCCCGACAGACAGCTGGGCCACGAGCAGGCGGCCGGGGGGCGCCTATGTGCGGGTGTACTCGCACTACGAGGCGATCGGCGCGAATCCCGGAGGACCGCCGAGCGTGCACACCTTCGCCGACCCGCACTCGCTCGAGGAGCTGCGCCGGCACGTCTCGGCCGTGGCCGAGGTCGTCGATGTGCTGGTCGTCGCGCTGCACAAGGGTCTGGTTCACGTTCCGTCGGAGCTGGCCGCCTACGAGACGGAGGTCGCGCACGCGGCCGTCGATGCCGGCGCCACCACGGTGATCGCGCATCACGCGCACATCATGCGCGGAGTCGAGTTCTACCGCGGGCGCGCCATCTTCCACGGACTCGGCAACTTCGTGACCGTCACCGATGCGCTGACCCCGGCTGCTGCCGCCGTCGACGAGCAGCGCCGCTGGGCCGAGCGCCGCAAGCGCCTGTTCGGGTTCGAACCCGATGAGCGGCTGCCCAGCTGGTACCCGTTTCATCCCGAGAGCCGCAACACGGCCATCGCGGTGCTCGAGGTCTCGTCAGACGGTGCCCTGCGCTGGGGCATCGTGCCCTGTTTCATCGACGAGACCGCACGGCCGGTGCCGCACGGTGACGACGAGGTCGGCCGGTCGGTCGTCGACTACATCCGGCGAATCACCGCCGACGAGGGATTCTGCACGACGTTCGCCTGGGAGGGCGACGAGGTGTGGCTGCACGCGTCAGACCAACAAGGAGAATCACTATGAACGACATCGCACGACCGTTGACCGGCAAGACGGTGCTCGATCTCACCACCGCTCTGTCTGGGCCCTACGCCACGCTTCTGCTCGCCGGGCTCGGCGCGCGGGTCATCAAGATCGAGAATCCCGAGCTCGGCGGGGACACGTCGCGCAACAACGCTCCGTACTACGGCGCGAACGGTCTACAAGCCCGCCGCACCAGCGAGACCGACATGTCGGTGTCGATGATGCTGCGCGGCCGCAACAAAGAGAGCATGACGCTGAACCTCAAGACGCCCGAGGGCCGCGCCGTGTTGCTCGAGCTGGCGGCCACGGCCGACGTGCTCGTCGAGAACTACAGTGCGGGGGTCACCCAGCGGCTCGGCATCGACTTCGCGACCCTGCACGAGCTCAACCCGCGCCTGGTCTACGCCTCGATCAGCGGGTTCGGCGCCCAGGGCGGCCCGGGCAGCGGCAAGGCGATGGACACGATCATCCAGGCCCTCAGCGGCACGATGCTGACGGCAGGCAGTCCCGGCGACCCGCCCGTTCGGTTCGGCCTGCCGATCGCCGACCTCGTCGCGCCCCTGTTCGGCGTCATCGGGGTGCTCTCCGCTGTACTCGAGGGGGAGCGTACCGGGGAGGGGCAGCACGTCGACGTCTCGATGCTGGGTGCGTTGACCTCACTCGTCGCGTGCGAGCCGTTCGACGCTTTCGAGAAGATCGGGATGCCGCTGCGCACCGGCTCGTATGTGCCACGATTGGCACCCTTCGGGGTCTTCCTCACCCGAGACGGCTGGTTCGCCCTGTGCGGCCCGACCGACGCCTTCAGCGCAGGGGTCATGAGAGCGCTCGGTGTTCCCGAGCTCGCCGACGACGAACGGTTCTCGCGGCGGGACAACCGCGTTCACCACGCCGATGAGCTCCACGCGATGATCGCGGGCTGGGCGCAACATCTCACGGTCGAGGAGGCCGTGCGCCGCCTCGAGGAGGAGGGGGTGCCGGCCGCTGCGGTGCGGGAGACCGGCGATGCGGTTCGCGACCCACTGGTGTTGAGCCGGGGTGAGGTGGAGCCGCTGCCGCATCCGGTCTTCGGCATCGCCCACGACCTCTTCGGATCGGGCGTGCCGATCACCTTCTCGGGCAGCAGCACGTCGCTGGATCGCCCGGCGCCCTGGCTCGGCGAGCACACCGAAGCGGTGCTCGCGGGTCTGCTGGGTTACGGCGATGAGCAGATCGCCGCGCTGCGGGAGGCCGGGGCGCTGTGACGACCGAACTCGAACGGGCGGCCCGGGGCGCCCGTCAGGCCGCGGCCCAGGCGGCCGCTTCGGGCCAGAGCGTCGTCGGCATCGTCGGACGGGATGTGCCCGCCCTCCTGGTCGTGGCGGCGGGGGCGCGGCCCTTTCGCATCGCCCCGCACGACGAACCGACCGACGAGGCCGACGCCGTCATGGGCCGCGCCGTCGACCGCGCCGCCGCCCGTGTGCTGGCCGCAGCGCTCTCGGGATCGCTCGACTTTCTCACCGGCATCTTCGTGTCGCGTGACAGTGAAGCCTCGGTTCGGCTGTTCTACACGCTGCAGCAACTGAACCGGCGCGGCCGGTTCACCGTGCCCGTTCACCTCGTCGACCAGGTGCACCAGAACCGTGAGAGCACCATTCGGTACAACACCTATCAGCTCGCCCAGATGTGGGAGGCGGTCGAACGATGGACCGCCGTTCCGATCACCGCCCGGTCGCTGTGGCAGGCATACGTCGCCGTCGCCGACGTGCGCGGCCAGCTCGAGTCGGCTCGCACCGAGCGCCGGGCGAACCGCCGGGTCGGAACGGTGTCGCTGTACGGCTATCGGGTCGCATGCGCCCTGCCGCCGGCCGAGTCGCTGCCACTGCTGCAGACGGCTCTTGCCGAACAGAGTCTCGCCGAACAGACTCGCACCGATGCCACGTCGCCCTTCCCCGTCTTCCTCACCGGCAGCGCGCCGCTCGGCGATGAGGTGTACCGGGCGGTCGAGGATGCCGGGGCGAACGTGGTCGCCGAAGATCACGACTGGGGCGATCCCATTCTCAGCGATCGTCTGCCCGCGAACATCGATGCGCCGAAGGATGACCTGCTGCGCGAGCTCGCACTCGGCCGCCTGCGGGGGGCACCCGCATCCGCCTCGTCGACCATGGCAGCGCGCGCGGAGGCGACACGAGACGGCATCCGCACAAGCGGCGCCCGTGGCCTGCTGAGCGTGGTGCGACCGTACGACGAGGCGCCGGCGTGGGATTGGCGACGGCAGAGCGAGCTGGCCGGGGTGCCGGCGGTGATGCTTCGGGGTGACGAGGCCGAAGACCCCGATCGGATCGCCCGGGCGGTCGAATCGCTGCGAGCGGCGTCGTGACCCGGCTCGAGTCGGCCACGGCCGCCCTCGCGTACCAGAGGCAGTGGTTCGCGGGCCTGCGTGACTCCGTCGCGGCCGGGCGGCCGTACGCCCTGGTGAATGCCGACGCGCCCCAGGAGATACTGCGCGCGATGGGCATTCCCTATGTGGTCAACCAGTGGTGGGCCTCGATCGTGACGGCCAAACAAGTCGCTCCGCAGAGCCTCGAGGTGGTGGCCCGAACCGGATATCCCGACGACAGCCGTCAATACGACGTCTTGGCTCTGGGCTCTCGTGGCCTGAGTGCCGCCGAGGCACCGTGGGGCGGCCTGCCGAAGCCCGACCTCGTGCTCGCCGAACTGAGCGGGGATGCGACGGGCAAGGTCTTCGAGGCCTGGACCGACGACCCGTCGATCGGCTACTTCGCCTACGAGCGAACCGCGGCCATCCCGCCGGCCGGGCCCTGGTGGGAGCTCGCACCGCGTCGATGGAACGAGGTTTTCGGCCGGGAGCGCATCGAGCTGATGGCCGACGAGAACCGCCTGCTCATCGAGTTTCTCGAGCAGCGCACCGGGCGCGTCTTCGACCTGGCCAGACTCGAGGCGGTCATGGCCCTGATCAACGAGCAGGAGGAGTACAACCTGCGAACCCGCGACCTGATCGCGGCAGCGCGGCCCGCACCGGTGCGCGTGTCAGACACCATCCCGGCGGTGATGATTCCGCAGTGGCACCGTGGAAGCGAGTGGGGCCGGGATGCCGCTCGCACCCTTCGCGACGAAGTGGCCGCACTCGTCGACGAGGGCGCCGCCGTCACCGTGCCCGAGCGCACTCGGCTGATGTGGGTTGGCCGTGGCCTGTGGAGCGACACATCGATGTACCGCCGTTTCGAAGACGAGTTCGGAGCAGTCTTCGTCTGGTCGATGTACCTCGCGATCGCGGCAGACGGCTACATCCGCTACGGGTCTGATGCGATCACGGCGCTCGCCGCCCGGTTCGTCGGCATCACCGACCTGCTCTACGCCCCACCGCTCGCGCCCGAGTGGTATGTCAAAGAAGCCAGGGGTCACGGTGTGAACGGTGTGGTGCACCTGGTCGCCGACGACGTGCCCGGTGCGTCGTTCATCACCCTCGCCCTCGAGGAGGCACAGATTCCGGTGCTCGAGATCCGCGCAAGCAACGCAGACCCGCGCACCCTCGATCTCGGCTGGGTCGAGGCACTGATGACCGAGTTCATCTCCGGCCTTCAGCGATGACGTCTGAACCGCCCCAGACCTCGCCGTCGGGCGACCCTCCACGTGAGGCCGTCACACTGCTCTACCTCATCAAACAGGTCGAGCTGGCGATTCGCGCCCGGCTCGAGTCGGTGACACGCGAGGCGGGCCTGACGGTCACGCAGTACACGGCACTCACCGTTCTGGAGCGGCGCCCCGGCCTGACCTCGGCAGAGCTTGCGAAGAACTCGTTCGTGCGCGCACAGTCGATGTCGGCGGTCACGGCCGAACTGCTCGAACACGGCATGGTGACGCGGATGCGCGATCCGTCGCACCATCGACGCCAGCTGCTCACGGTCAGCAGTACAGGCAGAGACCTCCTCGTGCGACTCCGACCGGCCGTCGCGTCGATCGAGCAGCAGATGGTGTCGGCTCTGGCCGCTGACGACGTTCCCGACCTCCGCCGAACACTGCACCTGTGCCGCTTCGCGCTCGCCGGCGACGCACCACCGTGACGGGTCGGGCTGTGGAGGAGAAGTTCTCCACAGGCTCCCCGCCCCCGGCGTTTCTGTCGGCGGCCGAACCTAAACTGAAGGCATGACACTGAACCTGGAGGCAGACGCCCCGCCGGCCGACGGGCCCGAGTACATCGCGGGCGCCGGCGCGGCCCCCGGCGGCGCGGCCGAGGCGTACAGCGACGGCTTCGACGAGGCGTACCTCGACGAGGCCGCGGGGCGCACGGCTGACCGGGCGCCGGGCGCTCGGGGCACCGCGATCGCCGCGGCGCCGGCCAGCACCGAGACGGCCCGCGCGGTGCTGAAGCGCGTGTTCGGCTACGACGACTTCAGAGGTGACCAGGCCGCCGTCATCGATCAGGTGGCGAACGGCGGCGACGCCGTCGTGCTCATGCCCACCGGTGGCGGCAAGTCGCTCTGCTACCAGATCCCGGCGCTGCTGCGCGAGGGCACCGGCGTCGTCATCTCGCCGCTCATCGCCCTCATGCACGACCAGGTGGATGCCCTGCTGGCCGTCGGCGTGCGGGCCGCCTTCCTCAACTCCACCCAAGACCCCACCGAACGGGCGCGCGTCGAAGCCGCCTACCTCGCCGGCGAACTCGACCTGCTCTATGTGGCGCCCGAGCGCCTGTCGTCAGAGGCGACGAAACGCTTTCTCGAGAACGGCCGCATCGCGCTGTTCGCCATCGACGAGGCGCACTGCGTGTCGCAGTGGGGCCACGACTTCCGGCCCGACTACCTCAGCCTCTCCGACCTGGCCGAGCGCTGGCCCGAGGTGCCGCGCATCGCGCTCACGGCGACCGCGACCGATGCCACGCACCGCGAAATCACCGAGCGGCTGCACCTCGGGCGCGCGAAGCACTTCGTGGCGAGCTTCGACCGGCCGAACATCCAGTACCGCATCGAGAACAAGGGCGAGGTGCGCAAGCAGCTGTTGTCGCTCATCCGCACCGAGCACGACGGCGACGCGGGCATCGTCTATGCGCTGTCGCGCAAGACCGTCGAGCAGACGGCGGCGTTCCTGGCGGCCAACGGCGTGAACGCCCTGCCCTACCACGCCGGGCTCGACGGGCAGCTGAGGGCCAGAACGCAGTCGCGCTTCCTGCGCGAAGACGGCGTGGTCATCGTTGCGACCATCGCCTTCGGCATGGGCATCGACAAGCCCGACGTGCGGTTCGTCGCCCACGTCGACCTGCCGAAGTCTGTCGAGGGGTACTACCAGGAGACCGGCCGCGCGGGCCGCGACGGCCTGCCGTCGACGGCGTGGCTGGCCTACGGCCTGCAAGACGTGGTGCAGCAGCGCCGCATGATCGAGCAGTCTCCCGGCGACGCCTCGCACCGCCGCAAGCTCTCGTCGCACCTCGACGCCATGCTCGCGCTCTGCGAGACGGTCGACTGCCGCCGGGTGAACCTGCTCGGCTACTTCGGCCAGAGCAGCGCCCCGTGCGGCAACTGCGACACCTGCCTCACCCCGCCGCAGTCGTGGGATGGCACCATCGCGGCGCAGAAGCTGCTCTCGACGGTCGTACGGCTGCAGCGCGAGCGCAACCAGAAGTTCGGCGCGGGCCACCTGATCGACATTCTGCGGGCGACCAAGACGGCGCGCGTCGACCAGTACGGGCACGACGAGCTGGCGGTGTGGGGCATCGGCGCCGACCTGAGCGAGCAGCAGTGGCGCGGGGTGGTTCGGCAGCTGCTCGCCAAGGGTCTGCTGGCGGTGAACGACGACGGCTTCGGCACGCTCGTGCTGTCGCCCGCGAGCGCCGATGTGCTCAGCGGTGCCCTGACGGTGTCGATGCGAACCGAGCCCGAGCGGGCATCCGGAGCGGGCAGCGCGGGGGGCGGCTCCCGGTCGTCGCGGGCCAAGTCGGCGGCGGCCGACCTGCCCGACGATGCGGTGGCGCTGTTCGAGGCGCTGCGTGCCTGGCGGTCGGCGACGGCCAAGGTGATGGGCGTTCCGGCGTATGTCATCTTTCACGACGCCACTCTTCGCGAGATCGCGATGCGCCGGCCCGCCGCCATCTCCGACCTCGACGGGCTCAGCGGAATCGGGCAGAAGAAGCTCGACACCTACGGCGAAGACCTTCTCGGGGTGGTCGCCGCGGCCGCCTGAGCGTTTGTGTGACATGGCACGTGCTGAGCGACTGCCGTTGTAGGTTTCGTCAGGCACGCATTGTCGGCGATGGGCGGCGGTTGTAGGCGTGGCACTGGTCGTTTTGGCACTGCACCGGGCGCTCGTACGCTGGCGAAGACGGCGTTGTTCCGTCAGGCAGGTCTCGTGCGCAGCCGCACGAGCGGTACGCACGTGAAAGACGAGGATCACCGATGGTCGACACCGTTTCAGCCAGTACGATCGCCAGCGAGGCGACCACCGCACGCGGCGCCCGAGCATCCAGGGCGCCCCGGCCGGCCACGGTCTCGGCCACGCCGACGATCGACGTGGAGTGGCTCGGCCAGTACCTGCTCGGCACCTGGGCCGAGGCGCGCCTCGAGTCGCGCCGCGTCACTGCCCGGCCCGAGATGCAGCGTATCGAGGGCCTGAGCCTCACCGAGCACCGCCAGCGGGTCTTCGATCAGCTGCACCTGCTGGTCGAAGAGGGTGCGGTGAACAAGGCGTTCCCGAAGCGGCTCGGCGGCCAAGACGACCATGGTGGCAACATCGCCGGGTTCGAAGAGCTGGTCACGGCCGACCCGTCGCTGCAGATCAAGTCGGGCGTGCAGTGGGGGCTGTTCGGCGCGGCCGTGCTGCACCTCGGCACTGCGTACCACCACGACACCTTCCTGCCGGGCATCATGAGCCTCGAAGTGCCGGGCGCGTTCGCCATGACCGAGACCGGCCATGGCTCTGACGTCGCCAGCATCGGCACGACCGCGACCTACGACATCGAGGCGGGCGAATTCGTGCTGAACACGCCGTTCCGCGGCGCGTGGAAGGACTACCTCGGCAACGCGGCCGTGCACGGCACGGCCGCCGTCGTCTTCGCCCAGCTCGTCACCAGGGGCGTGAACCACGGTGTGCATGCGTTCTACGTGCCGCTTCGCGACGTCGACGGCAGCTTTCTCGAGGGCATCGGCGGCGAAGACGATGGCCTCAAGGGCGGCCTGAACGGCATCGACAATGGGCGGCTGCACTTCAGCGACGTGCGCGTTCCGCGACTCAACCTGCTCAACCGCTACGGTGACGTGTCGGAGGAGGGCGACTACACCTCCTCGATCGCGAGCCCCGGTCGGCGCTTCTTCACCATGCTCGGCACCCTGGTGCAGGGCAGGGTGTCGCTCGACGGCGCCTCGACGAACGCGGCGAAGGTCGCGCTCGCCATCGCCATCACCTACGGCAGCCAGCGCCGCCAGTTCACGGCCGGCAGCGACACGAATGAGGAGGTGCTGCTCGACTACCAGAAGCACCAGAGCCGTCTCATTCCGCGGCTGGCCACGACCTATGCCGCCAGCTTCGCGCACGAGGTGCTGCTCACCAAGTTCGATGCGGTGTTCTCGGGTGCGAGCGACACCGACGTCGACCGCCAAGACCTCGAGACCCTCGCCGCTGCACTCAAGCCGCTGTCGACCTGGCATGCGCTCGACACCCTGCAGGAGGCCCGCGAGGCGTGCGGCGGCGCCGGCTTTCTCGCCGAGAACCGGTTCACGAGCCTGCGCGCCGACCTCGACGTGTACGCCACGTTCGAGGGCGACAACCACGTTCTGCTGCAGCTCGTCGCGAAGCGGCTGCTCACCGACTACAGCAAGAAGTTCGCGAAGGCCGATGTGGGTGTACTCGCCCGGTACGCGGTCGAGCAGGCGGCAGACCGCACCGTGAACGGCACGGGCCTGCGCCGGCTGGCCCAGAACGTGACCGACCACGGGTCGAAGGCCCGGTCTGTGGGCCAGCTGCGCTCGCCGAAGGTGCAGCGCGCCCTGCTCGTCGACCGCGTCGAGACCATGGTGGCCGAGGTGGCGACCCGGCTGCGCCCCGCGAACAAGGCCTCGAAGAAGAAGGCGGCAGACCTCTTCAACCAGAACCAGAACGCAATGATCGAGGCGGCCCGCGCCCACGGCGAGCTGCTGCAGTGGGAGGCGTTCACCGACGCCCTCGCAACGATCGACGACCCGGGCACGAAGACGGTGCTGACCTGGCTGCGTGACCTCTTCGGTCTCGGACTGATCGAGAAGCACGCGGCCTGGTACCTCATTCACGGCCGGCTGTCGCCGCAGCGCGCGCAGGCCGTGAGCGACTACATCGTTCGGCTCACCGCTCGGCTGCGCCCGCACGCCCTCGACCTCGTCGACGCGTTCGGCTACGGCCCCGAACACCTCCGCGCGCCGATCGCCTCGGGCGCCGAGGCCGAGCGCCAGAACGAGGCGCGCGACTACTACCGTGCCCTGCGCGAGAGCGGCACGGCGCCGACAGACGAGAAAGCAGTGAAGGGCAGCCGCGGCTGAGTGCTTCGGAGGCCGGGAAGGTGATCATCACCGTCCCGGCCTTTTCTCGGCTTCCTTATTGCGTACGACGTACACTCTGTGTATCTTGTACACTAGTGTATGACGTACACAGTCAGGAGGCACCACCATGCACCAACCTGTTATCGAGGTCGCAGGCCTCACCAAGAGCTTCGGCTCGCATCATGCCCTGCGGGGGGTCGATTTCGAGGTCTGGCCGGGCCAGGTGTTCGCCATGCTCGGAGCCAATGGCGCCGGCAAGACGACGACCATCTCGATTCTGACCACCCTGCTGCGCCCCGACGCCGGCACGGTGCGCATCGCGTCGACCGACGTGCTGGCCCGGCCCGCCGACGCCCGGCGGCTGATCAGCCTGACCGGCCAGTTCGCGTCGGTCGACACCTTTCAGACGGGGGCCGAGAACCTTGCGATGATGTGCCGTCTCGCGCACCTGTCGCACCGGCAGGCGGCGGCACGTTCTGCCGAACTCCTCGACCAGTTCGACCTGCGTGAGGCGGCCGGTCGCCGAGTCGCTCACTACTCCGGCGGCATGCGGCGCCGGCTCGACCTGGCCATCAGCCTCATCGCGAGGCCGGCGGTGGTGTTTCTCGACGAGCCCACGACCGGCCTCGACCCGCGCAGCCGGGCGCAGCTGTGGAGCGTCGTACGCGAGCTCGCCGCGCAGGGCACGACCATCGTGCTGACCACCCAGTACCTCGATGAGGCCGACCAGCTCGCCGACCGCATCGTGGTGCTCGACGAGGGCACGATCGTCGCCGAAGGCACGGCGGCCGAGCTCAAGGGCCGCCTGACCGACCGCCAGCACGTCGAGTTCACGTTTCAGGATGCCCGCAGCTTCGAGCTCGCGCGCACACTCGCCCCCCGTGCCGACGCCAGCGCTGAGCTGCTTGCGCTGCGGATGCCCGCGACGGCCCCGGTCGAGACGATCCAGTGGATGCTCGCCCTCGCCGTCGAACACGACCTCGGGGTCAGCGACGTGGGCATCATCAGGCCGACGCTCGACGACGTGTTCCTCTCGCTGACGGGCGCCGCCGACGAGCGCGCCGAGGGGGTGGCGGCATGAGCAGCATCGCACTCGGCCAGACCGGCGGCGGCGCCGGGCCGGTGAACACCGGCCCGGGCGGCGACCCGGCTGCCCTGAGCTCGCAGCACGGGCATCCGATCGGCGACATCGCCGCGATGGTGGCCCGCGAGCTGCGCCGCACGCTGCGCAGCGTCGACGGGCTGGTGACCGCGTTCGCGATACCGGTGTGCATCATGCTGGTGTTCGTGGTGGTCTTCGGCGGCGCGATCGAAGACGACGGGCGGTACATCGAGTACGTCGTTCCGGGCATTCTGGTGCTGTGCCTCGGCTTCGGTGCCGCGTCGACGGCGACGGCGGTGGCGCAGGACATGACGAGCGGAACGATCGACCGGTTCAAGACGATGCCGATCTTCGGGGCATCCGTTCTGTACGGTCACTTGGTCTCGAGTGTTCTGCGCAACCTCGCTGCGTGCGTGCCCGTTCTGGGCGTTGCGCTGCTGCTCGGGTTCAGGCCGCACGCCGACGCCGCCTCGTGGCTGCTCGCGATCGCCTTCGCCGTGCTGATCATCGTGGCGTTCACCTGGCTGAGCTGCGTGGCGGGGCTGGTGCTGAGCGTCGAGGCGGCCAACAGCGTGACGTTCGTGTTTCTGTTTCTGCCCTATGTGTCGAGCGGATTCGTCGGCACCGACACCATGCCGGGCTGGCTGCAGGGCTTCGCCGACACTCAGCCGTTCACACCCATCATCGAGACACTGCGAGACCTGCTCGGCGGTGTCGCCCCGGGGCCGGTGTTCTGGCAGGCCTTCGCGTGGCTGGCAGGCATTCTGGTGCTGTCGGTCGCCGGCTCGATGCTGCTCTATCGGCGCACGGCAGCGAAGTAGGGGGCCCGGCGATGAGCTGGATGCTCGCGTGGCAGGATGTCGGTATGACAGACGAGTCGATCGCGGCGGCCCTGCCGCACGCCGTCGCACTGTCGTGGGGCATCGCCGAGCGCCCCGAGCGCGGCCCGAAGCGTGAGCTGAGCATCGAGCGCATCGTGGAGTCGGCCATCGAGCTGGCCGACGTCGAAGGGCTCGGGGCGGTGTCGATGAGCCGGGTGGCGGCGTCGCTCGGCTTCACGACCATGTCGCTCTACCGGTACGTCACCAGCAAAGACGACCTGCTGCTGCTGATGCAAGACCAGGCGCTGCTGATGCCGGTTCCCCCCGACGATGCCGAGCGCGGCTGGCGCGAGCAGCTGCGCGAGTGGGTGCTGCTGACGCAGCAGGCCTACGCCGCGCATCCGTGGTTCGCCGAGATCGTGGTGACGGGGGTGCTGCTCACACCGAACAACCTGCGGCTGGTCGACTGGGGCCTGCGCTGTCTCGCGTCGACGGGGCTCGAGGCGGGCGACAAGCTCGCGATCGTGCTGCTGCTCGGCGGGTACGCCCGGGCGGGCGGGGGTGCGGCATCCGTCGCCGGCAGGGAGTCGGGCCAGCCCGACCTGTCGGCCGCGCTGCAGGAGCTGGTCAGCGACGAGCGGTTTCCATACCTGCGACCCGCGCTGGTGGCCGGGCAGGGTGCGGCCGGCTCGGCCATCGCCGCGCTCGGGCGGCCGCCCACCGCGGGCGGCTTCGAGTTCGGGCTCGACCGCTACCTCGACGGGGTCGAGCACTACCTCGGCCAGTCGGCTCCCGAACGCGGGCAGGCGCGTGCCGCTGCAGCGAGCGAGGCGACGGATGACCGGCTCGCCTTCTACCGCAAAGACCCGGCCGTGCGTGAGGCCGCCGAGAAGCGTCGCGAGGCCGAGTCGCGGCTGCGCGAGGCCCTGAAGCGCGAGCGCGAGCAGATCGCCAAGGCCCGCGAGCGGGCCGCCAAGCTGGCCGCCCGGGCGCGCTGACACACTGGCGTGCTGGCGTGCTGGCCGCCCGGGCGCGCTGACGCCCAGGCGTGCTGCCGTGCTGCCGTGCTGCCGCCCAGGTGGTACTGGGGTACGACACGGTCACCCCTGGCGGGTTACGAAGACCAGACCGGGGGCGGATGCCCGGGCATCCGTTCACTCGTAGTCTCAGTGGTGTACGAACGTCTGCCTGGGCACTGCGGCAGACGACGACCCCCCGACCTCGAGGAGACACACTGTGATCGAAGCCCGATCGCTCACCAAGACGTACGGCGCCAAGACCGCCGTCGACCAGGTGAGTTTCACCGTTCGACCCGGTCTCGTCACCGGCTTTCTCGGCCCCAACGGCGCCGGCAAGTCGACGACGATGCGCATGATCGTGGGCCTTGACCGGCCGACCGCCGGCAGCGTCACCGTCAATGGCAAGGCGTATCGCGAGTCGCACGCTCCGCTGCACGAGGTGGGCGTTCTGCTCGACGCGAAGGCGATTCACTCGGGCAGGTCGGCCTACAGCCACCTGCTGGCGCTCGGCGCCACGCACGGCATCGGCGCGACCCGCGTGCGTGAGGTCATCGAGATGACCGGCCTCGAGTCGGTGGCCAAGAAGCGCGTCGGCGGCTTCTCGCTCGGCATGGGGCAGCGCCTCGGCATCGCAGCGGCCATGCTCGGCGACCCGGGAACGCTGATTCTCGACGAGCCGGTGAACGGCCTCGACCCCGAAGGCGTGGTGTGGGTGCGCGAACTCGTGCGCTATCTCGCCGCCGAGGGTCGCACGGTTCTGCTGTCATCGCACCTGATGAGTGAGATGGCGCTGACCGCCGATCACATCATCGTGCTCGGCAAGGGCCGCGTGCTGGCCGATGCGCCCGTTGCCGAGATGGTGAGCGCGTCGACGGTCTCGTCGGTTCGCGCCGTGAGCCCGCAGGCCGCAGAGATCGCCCGGCTGCTGGTCTCGCCCGATGTCACCATAACCAGTGTGGATGCCCAGACCCTCGAGATCGTCGGGCTGACCTCCGCCGCCGTCGGTGAGGCCGCGGCCTCGGCCGGCATCGTGCTGCACGAGCTGACCCCGCTGAAGGGCTCGCTCGAAGACGCCTACATGAACCTCACGGCCGACGCGGTGGAGTACCGCACCGGCGCCTTCGACCCGTCGACCACCCCCATGAACCAGGAGGCCTCACGATGACCGCCACGACCCCCGCCGTGCACCACAGCGCACAGCACGCCTCGAACGTGCGCCTCTCGACCGTCGGCATTCTGCGCTCGGAGTGGATCAAGCTCCGCTCGCTGCGCTCGACCGTCTGGGCCTACGCCGTCATTCTCGTTCTGCAGATCGCGATCGGCCTGCTGGTGATCTCGGTCACCGTCGGCCGTGACGGGCTGCCGAGCGGAACCTCGCTGACCGACATACCCGGCCTCGGGATTCTCGGCGTCACCGCGGGCGTGCTGTTCGCCCAGCTCGTGGTCTCGGTGCTCGGCGTGCTCGTCATCAGCGGCGAGTACTCCACCGGCCAGATCAGGTCGAGCTTCGCCGCCGTGCCCAAGCGTCTGCCGGTGCTCTGGGCCAAGGCCGTGGTGTTCTTCGTCGTGACGTACGTGGTGTCGTTCATCGGCATCCTGATCTCCTACCTCGTCACCGCTCCGATTCTGGCCGGGGCCGGCGTCTCGTCGAACCTGTTCAGCTCTGAGGTCATCGTTCCGCTGCTCGGCGCGGCGCTCTACCTGGCGCTGATCGGCGTTCTGGCCATGGGGATCGGCGCGATTCTGCGCAGCACCGCCGGTGGCATCGCTGCGGCGCTCGGGCTGCTGCTCGTCGTGCCGGTGATCTTCCAGCTGATTCCGGCCGACTGGTCGGCGTCGATCGTCGACTGGCTGCCCGGTTCGGTCGGCCGCGCGATCTACGACGCCAGCGCGGTGTTCGACTGGTGGCAGGCTCTGCTGATTATGCTCGGATGGATCGTCATCGCGTTCGGTACGGCCGCGGTTCTGATGCGTCGGAGGGATGCCTGACCATGTCGTCTGACAGACGCCCGGCCGCAGCGACAGAGTCGACGCGAGCCGGGCGTCTGGCGTTGTGGGCCGCGTTGTGGCGGCAGAACGCCGAGCCGGGCGACGGCGGGGCGGCCCGTGCCGACGCCGAGACCACCGAACGGCTGCGACTGCCGAAGCCGCCGGGCATCTTCCGCCTCTTCTTCGCGCGGCACGCGTGGATCGTCGACTGGCTGGTGGTGGCGGCCTTCGCCGTTCCGGCGGTGGTGTCGCTGGCCGTTCGGCTGGCGGGGGCGACCGGTGAGCAGAACAGCGTGGCGAGCGGCATCGTCGCCGTGGCCGGGCTGGTGGCGGTGGTCGTCGCGCTGAGGTTCAGGCGCGTGCATCCGCTGGTCTTGATCGCGGTCGTGGCCGTGTGCCTGGTGGTGGTGTTCCCGCACTGGGGCGGGGTGTATCTGCTGCCGGCGCTGTTCGGGCTCTACGCCGTGGCGGTGTACTCGTCGGTGCGTGCGGCCTGGATCTCGTTCGGCACGGTCGCGCTCGCGCTCGCGATCGGCTCGCTGATCAGCACCTCGGGCAACGTGATGGCGGCCGTGACGCTGTCGCTGTCGAGCGGCTTTCTGGCGCTGGTGGCCACGCTGGTCGGGGTGAACGTCGGCAACCGCAAGCGGTACGTCGAGGCGCTGCTCGACCGCGCCGCCCAGCTCGCCCGGGAGCGCGACCAGCAGGCGCAGCTCGCGACCGTCACAGAGCGCGCCCGCATCGCCCGTGAGATGCACGACATCGTGGCGCACAGCCTGACGGTGATGGTGGCGCTGGCCGACGGCGCCGAGCTGACGGCCGAGCGCGACCCGGCGCGCGCCCGCGATGCGATGCAGCAGGTGGCCGAGACCGGCCGTGCGGCGCTCGCCGACATGCGCGTGGTGCTGGGGGTGCTGGCCGAGGGGGGTGCGGGTGCGGCCGAGGGTGCGGGCGCGGGGGCGGGTGCGGGCGTCGGTGCGGCGGGTGTCGATGCGGCGGGCGGGATGCTCGGCGGCTCGCGCCCGGCACAGGGCGGCCTGGCACAGGGCGGCCCGGCACAGGGCGCGAGCGAGCTCGGCACCGGGGCCCCGCTGGCACCACAGCCCGGGCACGACGATCTGTCGTCGCTCATCCAGTCGTACCGCAGCGCGGGTATGGTGGTGCACTTCACGGTGTCGGGCGAGCCGGTGGGTGACACGGGAGTGCAGGTGGCGGTGTTCCGGGTGCTGCAGGAGGCGTTGACGAACAGCCTGCGGTACGCGCCGAATCCGAAGCACGTGACCGTGAGGGTCGCCTACGACCAGAGGGAGATACGGGTGCGGGTGAACGATGTGGGGCAGTCGACGAGCGCGGCCAGCGCGGCTGCCGCGGGTGGCTCGGGCGGCGTGCCCGCGGCATCCGTCGGCTCGGGGCGCGGCATCATCGGCATGCGTGAGCGGGTGGCTGCGTTCGGCGGAACACTGACGGCCGGCCCGACGACGGCCGGCGGCTGGCAGGTCGTGGCGGTCATCCCGGTCGCGAGGCGGGCCTCGTGAGCGACGGGGGGCTGCCGTGAGCGGCGGGGCCGTGAGCGGCGGGGCCATGAGCGGCGGGGCCGTGGGCGGGGGAGCGGTCGGGGCCGACATCCGTATTCTGCTGGTCGACGACCAGGCACTGTTGCGGGTGGGCTTTCGCATGGTGCTCGAGGCCGAACCCGGTCTCGTGGTCGTCGGCGAGGCGTCAGACGGGGCCGCCGGGGTGGCCGAGGCGCTGGCGACGCGGCCCGACGTAATTCTCATGGACGTGCGCATGCCCGTCATGAACGGCATCGATGCGACTCGCGCGATCGTCGAGAGGCTGCCGGCCGCGAAGGTGCTCATTCTCACGACGTTCGATCTCGACGAATATGCGTTCGCCGCCCTGAGGGCCGGGGCCAGCGGGTTCCTGCTGAAGGATGCCCGGCCAGCCGAGCTCGTCGCGGCGATCCGTGCCGTGGCCGGCGGCGACGCGGTGGTCTCACCGCGGGTGACGAAGCAGCTGCTGGCGCTGTTCGGGTCGGAGCTGCCCGCAGGCGTGGGAGACGGCGCGGGTGCCGGCGGCGGCAGTGCGGCTGCCGGCGGCGGCAGTGCGGGTGCGGGCGGCGGTGGCGCGGGCGGTGCGGGAGCGGGCGGCGTACGTGGTGCGGGCGGCGCGGCTGCAGCCGGCGCAGCTGCGGGCGGGGCGGGCGGGCGGAACGGGCATCCGGAGCCATCGGCCGAGCTCGACGACGAACGCCTTGCCACGCTTACCGACCGCGAGCGCGAGGTGCTCACCGCCATCGCTGAGGGCCTGACGAACCAGGAGATCGGGGCGCGGCTCGTCGTCTCTGAGTCGACCGTCAAGACGCACGTGGGCCGGGTGCTGCAGAAACTCGGGGCGCGCGACCGGGTGCAGGCGGTGATCATCGCGTACGAGACGGGGTTGGTGTGACCGGCTACCAGTCGGCCCCGACTTGCGCAACGCCCTTGAAAGCTCTGCCGTTCAGAACAATCGTTGAGGCATGAAGCGAATCTCGTACAGCGGAGGGTCGTTCGTGACCACAGACGGCGTCGCCGATGCGTTGCTGCACTTCGTCGCTGCTCTCGGGTCGAGCCACCGCGCTGAGGCGGTCGAGATTCCTGTCATCGATGCCGACGGTGAGGCCGACACGGTTCAGCTCGTCATCGGGCCGGCGAGCGAGCTGGTCAGTGTGTCGGAGCGCACCACGTTCGCCGAACCCGACTCGACTCTGGCCGTCGCGCACCTGCGCCGGCGCACCGACCTGCTCGCAGTGCCGCGCCCCGTGGCGACGGCCGGCGGCAACCCGGCGAGCGCCGACTACGACTTCGACGACCTCTGACACCGACTCCGGTGACGGCACGGACCGGCGCCTGCCCTGACTTCGGCCGGCCTCTGACACGGGCTCCGATGACGACCCGGGCCGGCGCCAGCTCCGACTTCGGCGACGTCTGACACGAGCAGTCGCACCCCGCGTCACTGCCCGTCACTGCCCGCCACCGCCCGCCGCGGCCTAGGCTCGATGCATGCGCACGCTCTACCCTGAGATCGAACCAGACGAAATCGGGTTTCTGCCCGTCGGCGACGGCCAAGAGCTCTACTGGGAGACGTCGGGCAACCCCGACGGCAAACCCGTGGTGTTCCTGCACGGGGGCCCGGGAGCCGCGACCAGCGCCGCGCACCGCCGACTGTTCGATCCCGAGAAGTACCGCATCGTGCTCTTCGACCAGCGCGGCTGCGGCCTGAGCCTGCCGCACGTCAGCGAATCGACAGACCACCTCGCCGCGAACACCACGTGGAACCTGGTCAGCGACATCGAGAAGCTGCGCGAGCACCTGAACATCGACCGCTGGCAGGTGCTCGGCGGGTCGTGGGGCAGCGCCCTCGGCCTCGCCTACGCCGAGACCCACCCCGACCGCGTGACCGAGCTGATTCTGCGCGGCATCTTCACCCTGCGCACGCTCGAACTCGACTGGTTCTACGAGGGCGGCGCGCGCATGATCGTGCCCGAGCTGTGGCAGAAGTTTCTTGAGCCCGTTGCGCACGACGAGCGTCACCACCTCATTCGCGCCTACCACCGGCTGCTGAGCGACCCCGACCCGAGCATCCACGGGCCGGCCGCCGTCGCGTGGTCGACCTGGGAGGCGTCGACCCTCACGCTGATGCCCCGGCCCGACCTCGTGGAGAAGTTCGCCGAGCCGTCGTACGCCCTGGCATTCGCCCGCATCGAGAACCACTACTTCGTCAACGACGGCTGGTTCGACGAGGGCCAGCTCATCGCGAACGCCGGGCGGTTGCGCGAGATTCCGGGGGTGATCGTGCAGGGGCGGTACGACCTGTGCACCCCGGCGGCGACCGCCTACGACCTGCACGTCGCGTGGCCCGAGGCGCAGTACACGGTGGTTCAGGATGCCGGGCACGCGTTCGACGAGCCCGGAATCCTGAGCGCCCTGATCGAGGCGACCGACAGGTTCGCTCGGTGAGCGGGGTGGGGGCGGCGGGTGTTGCCGGTGCGGGCACGGCCGGGGCGGGAGCGGCGGAGGCGGGCGTTCGTGGTGGGGTGGTCGTGGTCGGCGATGCGCTGATCGACGAATTCCGCACAGCGGAGGGAAGCTCCGACTTCGTGGGAGGCGCGGGGCTGAACGTGGCGACCGGGCTGCGCATCCTCGGGGTGCCCAGCACGCTGGTCGCCATGGTGGGCGACGACTCCGATGGCACGCTGATCAGGCAGTTCCTGGCCGAGTATGACGTCGCGCTGGTCGAGACGCTGGGGCGCTTCGGTTCGTCGCGGGCGATCTCCGACCGCACAGAGGGCGAGCCGCGCTACATCTTCAACGAGGCTGCCCAGAAGCGGCACCTCGCGTTCGACCCTGCTACGCGCCGGGCTTTCGACGAGGCGGCGCTCGTCGTGGTGAGCTGTTTTCCGTTCGATGACACCCAGCAGGCCGATGCGTTGTTCGCCGCGGTCGGGGCGGGCGGGATGGATGGCGCGGCGGGTGCTGGCACCGCACCCGGGGCCGCCGCTGCCACTGCCGCGGGTGCCGGGCGACGGCTCGTGCTCGACCCGAATCCGCGCGCTGGGATGCTGAGCGACCGCGACGCGTTCGTGCGCAACTTCGAGCGGCTGGCGGCGACGAGCCTTCTCACGAAGATCGGCGACGAAGACTGCGAGCTGCTCTACGGCGAACCTCTCGACACGGTGGCCGAGCGACTCGTGCGACAGGGAGCCGCGAGCGTGTTGGCGACGGCGGGGCGGGCCGGAGCGAGCATCCGTACCGCCGGCGGATTGCGCGTCGACGTTCCGATCGCGGCGTTCGAGGGTTGCGTCGTCGACACAATGGGAGCCGGCGACGCAACCCTCGCTTCGACGGCCGCCTCGATCAGGCAGTTCGGCCTGCCCTCGTCAGACGAGGCGTGGCTCGAGCTGCTCGAGCGCGCCATGCTCATCGCCGCCGCGACCTGCCGGCACCCGGGCGCCCTCCTGCGCCTGCCCTGACGGGGCGGTGCCCGCCCCACCCCCCCCGCTCTGAGCCCGGTGTGCGCAGAAGCACCCTGTGGCGGCCCATAAGGTGCTTCTGCGCAAAGCGGAACGTCAGCGCAGGTGGGCAGGGGCCGGGGTCGCCCCCGGCGGAGTCGCGGTGGCTGCTGCTGCGGAAGCGGAAACGGCGTGTGCGCGCCCCGAGGGCAGGAAGAAGGCGACGAGCGCCGCGAGCGCGAGTGCCGCTGCGCCCACCGTGACCGCCGGGATCGCCGCGTCGACGTAGCCCGTGGGGGTGAGCTGCCCGCCGTGGCCGGTGAAGACGGCCGTGAGCACCGCGATTCCCAGCGCCACGCCGATCTCGCGAACCACCGAGTTGGTGCCCGACGCCTTCGCCTGGTCTGCCGGAGCCATGTTGACCAGCACGGCCGTCGACGACGGGGCGAAGACGAGCCCCATGCCGATTCCGGCGAAGAGGAACGGGCCCACCATCGAGGCGTACGACGCATCGGGCGACAGGATGAGCGCCAGCCAGAAGATGCCCACCGCCTGCAGCGCCAGGCCGACGATGATCGGCAGGCGCGTTCCGACCCGGGGCGTGATGAATCCGGTGAGCGGGGCGACGACGAGCGGCGCCATGGTCCAGGGAATCGTCATCACGCCCGCCTCGAGTGGCGAGTGCCCCTGCACGATCTGCAGAAACTGGATCAGGATGAACACCGCACCGAAGATGCCGAAGCTGAAGGTGATGCCGATGATGTTCGCCACGGTGAAGCTGCGGTCGCGAAACAGACGCAGGGGCAGCAGTGGCGCAGAAGTGCGCGACTCCCAGAAGATGAACGCCGCGATCAGCACCGCGCCGGCCGCAAGCGACCCGTCGACTTCGAGGCTGCTCCAGCCCGCATCGTTGCCGCGGATGATGCCGTAGACGATCGCCAGAACGCCCGAGCCCACCAGCACGAGCCCGAGCACGTCGGCCCGAAGCCGGGCGCCGAAGGTGTTCGGCAGCGCGATGAGCACCAGCGGAATCGAGATGATGCCCACGGGAACGTTGAGCCAGAAGATGGCCTGCCAGTTCCAGCCCTCGATGACGGCGCCCCCGATGAGCGGGCCGAGCGCCACCCCGAGGCCCGAGACGCCGCCCCAGATTCCGATGGCGAGCGGCCGCAGCCGGGTGCTGACCGAGCCGACGAGCAGCGTGAGCGAGAGGGGCATGAGCGCCGCCGCCCCCACGCCCTGGAACGCGCGGCCGACGATGAGCATCCACGATTCGGTGCTGAGCGCCGAGAAGGCCGAGGCGGCCGTGAACAGGGCGATGCCGAAGATGAACACGCTGCGGCGGCCGAGCCGGTCGCCGAGGGCCACCGCCATGAGCATGAAGGTCGCGAACGAGAGGGTGTAGGCGTTCACGAACCACTGCAGCTCACTGATCGAGGCGTTGAGGTCGACACGGATGACCGGCAGCGCGCTCGTCATGATGAGGTTGTCGAGCGTGGCCATGAACATCGGCAGCGAGGCGGCGAGAATGCCGAGCCAGATCGGGATGCGGCGCCGCGGGGCAGAGGTGGTCGGCGCCGGAAGGGTGGCGGTGGAGGTCATGGCGACTCGATTCGGGGGTGGGTGGGCGGTTTGGCAGGGCGATTCGGGCGGGTGATTCGCGGAGGCAGTTCGGGAAGGGATGGTTTAGTTATCAATCGATTACTTAGAGAGTAGTTATCGGCTGATACCATGTCAACATGAGTCTCGAAACCCCGGTCACGCGCATGAAGAGCGACGAGCGGCGCGAGCTGATTCTGCAGGCGGCGACCGACGTGTTCGGCGCGTCGGGGTACGTCGGGGCCACCACCGCCGAGGTCGCCAGGGCCGCGGGCGTGAGTCAGCCGTATGTGGTGCGTCTGTTCGGAACCAAAGAGCAGCTGTTTCTCGACGTGATCAACCGCGCGCTCGGCAAGCTGATCGACGCGTTCCAGGGCGCGCTCGACGAGGTCGACTCAGATATCGCGCTCGAGAAGCGCCTGGCCCTGGCCTACATCAACCAGCTCAACCAGCACGGCCTGCTGCTGTCGCTGATGCACGCCTTCGTGCTCGGTCGAGAACCCGTGATCGGTCATGCCGCCAGGGCTGGGTTCATGCAGGTCTACCGGTTTTTGCGCGACGACGCCGGGTTCGAGCCGCTTCAGGTGCAGGAGTTTCTCGCGCAGGGCATGCTCATCAACACCATGATCGGGCTCGACATGGCCGACGAGTTCGACGACGACCCCGACGTGCGCGAGCTGATGGAGTGCGCGTTTCCCGAGAAGCTCGACCTGGTGCGGTCTCTGTCGGCAGACCGGGTCGCTCTCTAGGCATTGGGGTCGAACGGCTCGGTCTCCGGTAGCTTGGCCGGGCGTTGACGGTTGCCTGTTGCCTGTTGACCGTTGCCTGTTGACCGTTGACCGTTGACGGTTGACGGTTGACGGCTGGCGGTGGGCCTACGGCCGCTGGCCTTGCTTCCTGCCGGCCAGCGGCGGGCGGCTAGAGCTGCTGCCAGGCGGGGCGGTTCGCCCAGGCGTGGCGGTAGTAGTCGGCGCTGGCCAGCTCGGCCGCCGCAGGTTCGTCGACGATGACCGTGGTGTGCGGGTGCAGCTGGATGACCGATCCGGGCGCGCTGGCGGTGACGGGCCCCTCGACGGCGGCGGCGATCGCGGCGGCCTTGGCGGCGCCGAAGGCAAGCAGCACGAGGTGCCGGGCTCGCAGGATGGTGCCGAGGCCCTGCGTGATGCAGTGCATCGGCACGGCATCCGGAGCCTCGAAGTACCGGGCGTTGTCGCGCCGGGTCTGTTCGGTGAGCGTCTTCACGCGGGTGAGCGACGCGAACGACGAGCCGGGCTCGTTGAAGCCGACGTGGCCGTCGGTTCCGATGCCGAGGATCTGCAGGTCGACGCCGCCGGCCGCGACGATGGCGCGCTCGTAGTCGTCGCCGGCGGTCTCGATGCCGTCGGGTGACGCGTCGGGTACGTGGATGTTCGCTGCTGTCAGACCCAACGGCTCGACTACCTCGCGGGTGATCACGGCGCGGTAGCTCTCGGGGTGCCCCGGGGCGAGACCGAGATACTCGTCGAGGGCGAAGCCTCGCACGTCGGAGAGGTCGATGTGGTCGCGCTCGGCCCTCTGGCGCAGAGCGGAATATGTCGAGAGCGGGGTCGATCCGGTGGCGAGGCCGAGCACGGCGTCAGGCCGGCGGTCGACGAGCCGGGCGATCGCGTCGGCGGCGAGCTCGCCCGCGGCGCCGGCGTCGGGAACGATGACGATCTGGGCCACGGGTCAGCTGCTTTCTGCGGGGTCGAGCGCTCGTTCGAGCTCGCCGCCGGTGTCGAGTGCGGGGTTGAGATCTGGGTCGAGCTCGCCGTGGGGAAGCGGGGACTGGTCGACGGGGCGCGCAGGGGTCGCCATCGAGGCACGCACGGTGGCGCCGTCGGCCAGCGTGGTGGCCGCGGCGCGGGGGGTGCTGGTGTCGTTGCTCGCGCCCGCGCCCTTGCCGGTGCCGGTGCCGGTGCCGATCGACGGGGCGTGGCTCTGTGTCTCGACGCCCACGAGGGCCGCGCCGACCGCGGCCGCCGGAAAGCCGGTGGGCAGCAGTTCGACGCGACGGGCCAGGTCGAGCGAGGCGATGAATGGCGAACTGGATGCCCAGCCGGCGAGCACCTCGGTGACCGCGTCGAGCAGCGGCACCCCGAGATTGCTCAGGCCGCCACCGATGACGACCGTATCGACGTCGACCGTCAGCACGAGGATGCGCACGGCGGAGGCGATTCCGTCGATGAAGCGGTCGCGCACATCGACCGCGTACAGATCGCCGGCCGCGGCAGCCGCAAAGAGCGACTGCGCAGGCAGGGCGGCGTCGGTCTGCCACTGGCGGGTGATGCCCGACCCGGAGGCCACAGTCTCGAGGCAGCCCCGCTGGCCGCAGGGGCACAGCGCGCCGGCCGGATCGATCGGGATGTGCCCGATCTCGCCCGCGGCCCCCCACGAGCCTCGCCACAGCTCGCCATCGATGACGAGCCCTGCCGCGAGTCCGGTGCCGAGGTTGAGGTACGCCATCGAGTGCGGAGCGGCACTGCCGACCTCGCCGTCTCGTTCGCCTTCGCGGGTGACTCCGCGCGCGCTTCCACCCTGGTCTCGCGTCGGCTCCGGGTGCTCGGCTCGGAGGCCGATCGAGCCGTGCGAGACCTCTCCCGGCAGGAAGAGGTGGGAGGAGGAGGAAGGGTGGGGAGAGAGGGAAGGAGAAGTGCGCGGGGGAGAAGTGAGGAGGGGAGAAGTGCGCGGGGGAGTAGTGAGGGGGCGAGAATTGAGGGGGCGCTCGGCAGAGAGCAGGGAGTAGGCGCCGATCGCAGCGGCCTTGACGTCGTTCTCGATGCGTACGCGCACCCCGAGCCGGTCTTCGAGGGCGTCGCCGAGGTCGAGGGTGTCGAAGCCGAGGTTGACGGCGTGCGAGACGTGGCCGGAGGTGCTGTCGACCGTGCCGGGGATTCCGATGCCGATGGAACGGGCATCCGCGAGCCGCAGGCCGGTTCGCGACAGCAGCAGTTCGACGGCGTCGACCGCAGACTGCACGACCTGCTCGGCGCCGAAGCCGGTGGCGAGGCGGATGCGCTCAGTGAGCTGCCCGTCGTCGGTGATGACGACAGCATCGGTCTTGGTTCCGCCGATGTCGATTCCGATTCTCAACGGACGAGCCTTTCGTGCTGCAGGTGGTCGTGGGCCTCAGGGTCGTGCCGGTCGTGCGCGTCATGCGTGTGCGGGTCGAGCGTGTGCCGGTCGTGCGCGTCGTGCACGAGGGGATTCGTGTGCGGGTCGAGCGTGTGCCGGTCGTGCGCGTCATTCGCAAGCGGATTCGTGTGCGGGCGCTGGTCGTTCGGGCGATGGGCAGGGTCGGAGCGTGGGGCAGAGTCGGAGGCTGGGGCAGGGTCGGAGGCTGGGGCAGGGGTGGGGAGCAGGCCGAGCAAGGCCTCGCCCACGAGGCGTGAGGCGCCGAAGGTCGCGATGTCGGCGTAGGCGCGGTCGGGCGTGGGCCACCCCATGTCGACGACGAGCACGTCGCTGGTGCGTCGCAGATCGTCGACGAGCCGGGTCGCCCACGGAGCGAGGTGGATGGCCTTGCCAACCACCAGCACGCGCGCTGAGGTGAGCCCGGTGCCTCGGCTGACGGCTTCGAGCGCGTTCGTGGTGTCTGGCGTCACGGTGACGACGGTGCCGGTCAGCCACGTGGTGCCCGGCTCGCCGGGTGCCTCGTCGGAGACGTCGGCGGGGTGGGCGGTGTCGGCGACGTGGCCGGGGTCGGCGACGTGGGCGAGAGTGTCACCGTGAGCGAGGTGGGCAAACGGACCCCACGGGGCCGTTCCGACGGCCTCGTTCGGCGTCGACTCGAGGCGCACGACGACCGTGGGAGCCTGCCCCGCGAGCCAGTGCCGTGCCTCGGGCGACACGTCGAACGTGCTCGCCACCTCGGCCGCGGTGGGGGGATCTTCATACGCCCCGCCGGGCGAGGTGGCCGGGGTCTCGAGGTCGGTGGCGAGGTCAGGGGCGAGGTCAGGGGGCAGAGCCGCAGCGAGCTCGGCACCGAGGTGGCGCACGGCGGAGGCGGCGGAGGCGAGACGCGCCTCGGGCAGCCGCCCGTCGGCGACAGCCGCCGCGAGGGCGCGTTCGATGTCGGCGAGCTGGGCATCCGTGTTCTTGGTGCCGATGCAGAGCAGGTCGCAGCCCGCCGCGAGGGCCGCCACCGCCGCCTGCGGAATGCCGATGTTCGCGCTCGCGCCGGCCATGTCGAGCGCGTCGCTGACGACCACACCGGTGAAGCCGAGCTCGTCGCGCAGCAGACCCTGCAGGATGCGGGGCGAGAGAGTGGCCGGATGCTCGGCGTCGAGCTGCGGCAGCAGAATGTGCGACGTCATCACGGTACGCACGCCGGCGGAGATCGCTGCGGCGAACGGAACGAGTTCGCGCGACCGCAGCACCGCGAGCGGCGCGTCGACGATCGGCAGGGCGAGGTGCGAGTCGGTGGCGGTGTCGCCGTGGCCCGGGAAGTGCTTGGCGCTGGCAGCGACCCCGGTCGACTGGAGGCCTCGCACCCAGGCCGCACTGTGCCGGGCGACGAGAGCGGAGGTGGCCCCGAAGCTGCGCACACCGATCACGGGGTTGTCGGGGTTCGAGTTGACGTCGATGTCGGGAGCGAAGTCGAGGTTCACCCCCGCCGCGCGGAGGGCCTGCCCGACGGAGCGTGCGACGGCCTCGGTTCGGGCGGGGTCGTCGAGGCGGCCCAGAACGGCGTTGCCCGGGTAGGGCGATCCGACATCGTAGAAGAGCCGTGTGACGTCGCCGCCCTCTTCGTCGATGGCGATGAGAGCGTTCGGGTTGGCCGCCCGGATGGCCGCCGTGAGCCGCCTGAGCTGCTCGGGCGACTCGATGTTCTCGCCGAAGAGGCACACACCCCCGAGGCCGGCCGCGAGGCGGTCGCGCAGCCAGCCGGGCAGAATGGTGCCTTCGAACCCGGGCAGGAGGGTGGCCGCGGCGTCGACTGCGCTCATCCCTTCACCGCCCCGCTCATCAGCCCACTGGTCATGCGGCCCTGAACGATGAGGAAGAACACGACCACCGGGATGGCCATGAGCGTCGACCCGGCCATGATGGCGGCCCAGTCGGTGGTGCCGTTGGCCTGCTGGAACGTGCGGAGCCACACCGGCAGCGTCTGCGAGGCCGGCCGCGACATCACGACGAGGGCCAGCACGAACTCGTTCCAGGCCTGGATGAACCCGAACACGCCGGTTGCGACGAGTCCCGGTGCGAGCAGCGGGAAGGTGATCTTCCAGAACGCGCCCGTGCGCGACAGGCCGTCGATCATTGCCGCCTCCTCGAGCTCGACGGGAACACCGTTGACGAAACCGCGCAGGGTCCAGATGGTGAACGGCAGCACCGTGGCCACGTAGACCAGCGTGAGGCCGGCGATGGTGTTGAGCAGCGACCAGCTGTCGAGCACCCGGTATGTCGAGACGATCATGGCCTCGGCCGGGATCATCTGGATGATGAGGATGCTCAGGATGAACGCCTTGCGCCCCTTGAACCGGAACCGGGTGACGGCCAGCGACGCGAGGAACGCGAAGACCAGCGCGATGACCACGGTCAGCAGGGTGACGGCGAGCGAGTTCGCCAGCGCGGGCAGGAACGGTGAGCGTGAGGGCTCGAAGAGAACGGTGGCGTAGTTGCCGAGCGTGAAGTCGTGAGGAAAGAAGTTCGGCACCGGGGTGCGGATCTCGTTGTTCGGCTGCAGGGAGGTGTTGATCATCCAGTACACCGGGAACACCGAGCAGAGGAAGATGACGACGGCGATCGCGCTCAGCAGCACGTCGACGAAACGGCGCCGGGCGCGGGGCCCCGAGGCCCGGTAGCGGCGAACGCCGTTGCGCGCCGAGGGCGGCACGATCATGGCCGAAACTGCCGAGGTCAGCGCGCGGGACTCGACGCTCTGGTCGTCGGCGCCGGCGCCGGCGCCGGTGGTTCGGGCGTCGGTGCCGGTGCCTGTGCCGGCGTCGGGCGAACCCGACTGGGTGCGGGTGGGGATGCTCACAGCTCCTCCTCCTTGATGACCTGGCGTACATAGAAGATCGAGATCGCCATCATGATGATGACCATGATCACGGCGATCGCGCCGCCGGCCCCGTAGTCTCCGGTGCCGAGCGAGGTCTGGTAGATGTAGACCCCGAGGGTCGAGGTCTGCTCGCGGATGCCGCCGATGCCCTGCAGGGCGAACACCTGGGTGAACACCCGCAGATCCCAGATGATCTGCAGAATCGTGACGACCACGAAGATCGATTTGAGGTACGGGAAGATGACGAGCCGAAAGCGTTTGACCGCGCCGGCGCCGTCGAGCTGGGCGGCCTCGAGCACCTCGTCGGGAACCTGGGTGAGACCGGCGTAGATGGTGAAGGCGACGAACGGCACCGACTGCCAGACGATGATGATGGCGGCCACCGCGAAGAAGCTGATGGGGTTGATGAGCCACGAGTGGCCGGTGAAGTCGACGCCGGTGACCCGGCTGAGTACGTAGTTGACGACACCGAACTGGGTGTCGAACAGCCACCCCCACACGATGACGGCTGTGAGCGCCGGCATGGCCCAGGCGAGCAGCAGACCGACAGAGACGAGGGTGCGGAAGAACTTGTTGAGGCGCGTCATCAGCAGCGCGACCAGCGTGCCGAGACTCATGGTGACGACCACGTTGACGGCGCAGAAGAGGAAGCTGCGGGCGAGCACCTGCCAGAACTGCGGGTCGCCCAGCACGCGGGTGTAGTTGCCGAGGCCGATGAACGGCGCCGCCTGGCCGAAGACCTGCGCCCGGCCGTACTGCTGGAACGAGACGACGACCAGCTGCACCAGCGGCCAGCCGATGATGACGATCAGTATGGCGATGGCGGGCACGAGCAGCAGGGCCGGTGCGAGGCGCTTGCCCGCGGGCATCCGGCGCTTCGGGCTCGATGCGCCTGGCCCCGTGCTGGGTGTGCTCGCCGGGCGGGTGCTGGTGAGAGTAGCCATGGAGTGTGAGTGCTTTCGTTACGATTGCGGTGTGACTTCGCCTTTCCTAGGGCTGAAACCACCTGGTGGATGCTCGGCCCCGGCGGGCAATGCCGGGGCCGAGCATTCCGTGCGGTGCCTAGCCGTTCAGAATGGCGTCGATCTTGCTGTCGACGTCAGCCGCGAGGGTGGTGACGTCGCCGCCCTGCGCGATCTTCACGAAGAAGTCCTGCAGGATGCCGGCGGCCTCCACATCGGCCCACTTCGGTGAGGCGGGCGTCAGCTTCGCGTTGGCCGCGGCCGCGGCGGTCGCCTTGGCCACGTCGTCGGTGCCGAGGGTCGACGCCAGCGACTTCTTGGCGGGAACCAGGCCGGCCTTGCCGAGGATGGTCTGGTAGTCGTCGCTCAGCATGATCTTCAGAGCGCTGTAGGCCAGCTCGGGGTGTGCCGACTTCGCCGCGATGGCGATGTTCGAGCCGCCGGCGAAGACCGCGGCCGCGCCGCCGTTCTTGCCGGGCAGCGCGTAGACGCCGAGGTTGGCCTCCTGGTCGGGGCAGCCCGGCGCGGTTGCATCGGCGGCGGCGAGGATCGAGCCCTTCACCCAGCTGGGCGCCGAGAGCTGCGCGACGGTGCCGGCGCAGAACGGAACCTGCGGGTCGGTCTCGTTGCCGTCTTTCGGTGCGACCGACGCGGTCGTCATGACCTGCTGCACCTGCTTGAGGCCGGCGATGGCGCCCGACGACTCGAAGCCGGCCTTCCAGGTGCCGTTGTCGTCGGTGGCGATCTCGCCGCCGTTCTCCCAGATGTAGGGCAGGGCGTTGTACCAGTCTTGGCCGGGGAAGTAGATTCCCGAGACGCCGGGGTTGGCCGCCGCGAGGGTGACGCCGTCGGCGACGTACTGGTCGAGCGTGGTCGGAACCGACAGCCCCGAGGCCGCCATCAGGTCTTTCTTGTAGAAGACCAAGCGGGCGCCCGAGTAGTACGGAGCCGCGTAGAACTTGCCGTCGTACGTGCCCGCCGTCACGAAGCCGGGCAGCAGGTCGTCACCGCCGAGGTCGGAGTACTTGTCGGTCAGGTCTTCGAACGCGCCGGCCGAGGTGAAGGCGGCGGCCTGGGTGTTGCCGACCTCCACCACGTCGGGGCTGTCGCTGCCCGAGAGGCTGGTGGTGAGCTTGTCGACCAGACCCGTCCACGACTGTTCTTCGATCGTCAGCGTCGAACCGGGGTTCTCCGTCTCGAAGGTCGTCTTCAGGTAGTCGCGTGCGGCCTGCGGCGTGTCGGTGCCATTCAGCCAGACGCGGATGTTCGCCGCCTCGGGCGTGCTGCTCGTGCCCGACGACCCGCCTGACGAACACGCCGCGAGGGCGAGCATGCTGGCCGCACCGAGTGCGACCAGACCGAGTTTCTTCCTCATTGTTGTTACCTTTCCTAGGGCTGATTGTGTCGGCTGGACGCCGACGTGTGATGCGTCTTGTGTGCAGTTGTGGAGAGGCGGTGCCCGTCGGCAGCTGTGCAGAACGCGTAGCCTGCGCTACGACACCCCGAGCTGGCCTGAGAGCACCATGACGGCCGCGCCGCGCAGAACGATGTTCTGCCCGAGCGTGGTCATCCGAAGCGTCAGATCGCCGTGGAACTCGGCCATCGTTCTGCTTCGGAGGGTCTCGATGGTCGCCTGGGCGAGCGGTCCGTCGAGAAGTTCGGTCGGTCCGCTCAGAACAACCTCAGGCAGGTTGAGAGCACCGACGATGGGGGCGAGCGCTATGCCGAGCCGCTGGCCGGCTTCGACGAGAATGAGGTCGGTACGGGCATCCACCTCGTCTTGTGACGCACCGGATGCCCGAACCTGATCGATCGCCAGGGTGAGGTTGGGCGTAGAGAGCCACGTCTCGAGACAGCCGCGCTTGCCGCAGACGCAGAGCGCCCCGCCGTCGGTGCCGACGACGACGTGCCCGATCTCGCCCGCCGCGAACCTGCTGCCGTAGAGGGGCGAGCCGCCGAGCAGCAGCCCGGCGCCGACGCCGTGGCCGACCTTGACGATCATGAGGTCGCCGTCGGCCCCGCCGAAGCTGTGTTCGGCGAGGGCCGCCGCGTTGGCGTCGTTCGCCACGATGATGGGATGCCCGAACCGGGCCTCGATCTGCGACCGGAGGTCGAGGTTGTGCCAGCCGAGGTTGGGCGCGCTGAGCACGACGCCGTCGAGGTCGACCACGCCGGGCGAACCGATGCCGACGCCGAGCACGGGTGCGGTGGTCAGGGCGAGCAGCTCGCCGGTCAGCTCGAGCACCTTGGCGACGGCGTCAGCGCCCGTGCTGCCGGCGAGGGGGAGTTCGGCGCGCTCGATGATCTGGCCGTCGAGGTCGAGCACGGCGCCGCGAAAGAGGGAGTGCTCGGAGAGGTCGATGCCGATGATCTGGAAGGCCGAGCGGTCGATATCGAGAATCGTCGCGGGTTTGCCCGGGCGGGCATCCTCGCGCTGGCCCATCTCGACGACGAGGTGCTCGCTGATCAGGTCGTTGACGAGGTCGGAGACGGTGACCCGGGTGAGGCCGGTCTCGCGGGCGATGTCGGCGCGGCTCTGGCGGCCGGTGCGGTAGAGGGTCTGCAGTACGAGCGAGCGGTTGTGGGAGCGAGCGTGTTCGGGCAGCACCTTCGAGCTCGGGCGAAGGGCGCGGCTCTGGGCGAAACCGGCGTGGTGGTGAGGGTGCGCGGATTCGACTGTCGAAGAGCCGCGCTGCCCTTCTGCTGCAGACATGTTTGTTAGTAAAGCTTACGAACAAACATGCCGCAAGACGTTCAGCCAAATTCTTCGCACAATTTACGCCGCCGAAACACGAGCACGCTCGCTCGCGCGCGCAGTGGCAGCGGGTGGTGTGGTCGAATGTCGGAATGACAGATGTGGGTGATCGTGGTGACTCCGGAGCAGGCGGTGCTGACGGGCGGTCGGGGGGTGCTGCCGGTCGGTCGGGTGGTGCTGCGGGTGACGACGGGCGGGCGGGTGGCAGTGCCGCCCTTCGCGGCGGGCGGTCGGATGGCGGTGCCGCCGGTGGTGACGGGCGGTCGGGCGGCGGCGCCGCCGGTCGCTACACCGTCACCGACTACCTGCTCGACCGTCTCGCCGAACTCGGGGCCGATCGCATGTTCGGGGTGCCCGGCGACTTCACACTCGGGTTGCTCGACCACGTCGAGGCGCATCCGGTGATTTCGTGGGTCGGCACGGCGAACGAACTCGGCGCCGGATACGCAGCCGACGGCTACGCGCGCATGCGCGGCATCGGGGTGCTCTGCACCACGTTCGGAGTGGGCGAGTTGAGCGCCATCAACGCCGTGGCCGGCAGCTTCGCCGAGCACGTTCCTGTGGTGCACGTGGTCGGCGCGCCGACTCGCATCGCGCAGAACGCCGGGCGTGCGCTGCACCATTCGCTCGGCGACGGCGATTTTCGGCACTTCTTTCGCATGAGCCAGGAGGTGACGGCGGTTCAGGCCGTGCTGACCCCCGAGAACGCGGCTGCCGAGATCGACCGCGTGCTGCTCGACGTTCGCGAGCGGCGGCTGCCCGGCTACCTGCTGGTCGCGGCCGATGTGGGCGAGGCGGATGCCCGTCCGCCCACCGCGCCCCTGCCGGCGTCGCTCGACCTCACGTCGGCTGCCTCACTCGCGGCGTTCAGGGCGGCCGCGCGGGCGGTGCTGGTTCCGGGTCGGAGCGCGCCCGTGCCAGTGCGGTGCGGCGCGGTGCCCTCCGAAATCGGCGGTGCCGGTGAGAACGCCGCCGCTGTTGACGCTGAAGGCGAGCGGGCCGGGGCCGTCACGACGGGCCCGGTGTCTATGCCGTCGGTCGCGGTGCTCGCCGACCTGCTCGTGCAGCGCATGGGTGCCACGCACGAGCTGCACGATCTGCTCGCCGCCGGCCCTCTCGCGCACGCGACGCTGCTGTGGGGTCGCCGGGTCGTCGACGAGAGCGCGCCGGGCTACCTCGGCACCTACTCCGGCGCGGCCAGTGACCCGGCGGTGCTCGCCGGCATCGAGGGGTCAGACGTGCTGATTCTCGCCGGAGTGCAGTTCACCGACCTGACCAGCGGATTCTTCAGCCAGCACTTCGACGGGTCGGTCGTGATCAGGGTCGATCCGCATCGGGCGAGCGTGGGCGGGGTGGAATTCGGCGAGATCGATCTGGCCGACGCGTTGAGGGTGCTCGGCGAGATCGTCGCCGAGCGGAGGGGTGGGCATCCGGAACCGGGCGCGGGTGGCGGGGGTACCACTGGCTCCGAGCCGAGTGCCGCTCGACACGTGACGACGCATGCCCGAGACGGCATATACGCGGCCGACAACGTCGGCGGGGGCGCGAAAGCGATCGCGGGAGCGGGCACGCACGCGATTGCTGATGCTGGTACGAGCGTGCGTGCGACGGGCGCCGCGAGCGACAACGAGCCACTGGGGCAGGCCGCCCTGTGGAGCGAGGTCGCCGACGCGCTCCGGCCCGGCGACCTGGTGATCGCCGATCAGGGAACTTCGTTCTATGGGATGGGTGCGCATCGGCTTGCGCACGACGTGGTGTTTCTGGGGCAGCCACTGTGGGCGTCGATCGGATTCTCGCTTCCGGCCCTGCTCGGAGCCGCCCTCGCGGCGCCCGACCGTCGGCCGGTGCTGCTCATCGGCGACGGGGCCGCGCAGCTCACCATCGCCGAACTCGGAACGATGGTTCGGCTCGGCCTCGCCCCGATCATCGTGGTGGTGAACAACGATGGCTACACCGTCGAGCGCGCCATCCACGGCCCCGCCGCCCCCTTCAACGACATCGCCCCCTGGAACTGGACCGCCCTGCCGCAGGCCTTCGCCCGAGGAGCATCGGGCATTGTGACGTCGCGGGTCGAGACGGTGGGTGCGCTGCGGCGGGCGCTGACGGATGCCCGTGCCAATGTGGGCGCGCTGACACTGATCGAGGCCGCCGTTCCGCGGCTCGACGTGCCACCGCTGCTCTCCGCCATCGCGGCCGCGGCCGCCCGCGCGAACGCCGTCGCGCCCCCGCCCCCCGACTAGCCCCCGGCCCCCGCGCGCCCGCGCCCCCTCTGGCCCCCGCCGTCTCGCGCCCACTGGTCCCCGCAACCCCGCGCCGCGCGCGCCCCACTGGCTCCTTCCACCCACGAGCCCCGCGTGCCCCCACTGACCCCCGCCACCTCGCGCGCCCCCGACTAGCCCCTGCCACCCCCCGCGGCCCCTGACCTGCTCCCACCACCCGCCCCGCCCTTCCCCGCGCAGTCGGCGGCGGGTTGGCGAAAAGGGCCGCCATCCGGCCGGATACCAGCCCTTCGCGCCACGTCGATCGGCCGGAAGCCCGCCGCAGGCGGGCGGCGGCGTCAGCCGGCGGCGCGGGCCGTGATGAGCTGGTCGGCGGCGAGTTCGAGGTGCTCGTGGATGGCGTCTTCGCCGCGCACGAGCAGGTCTGCCACGAGCTGGTCGTGCTGCCTGATCATCTCGTCGGCGTCGAGTACCCGCCGCAGCTGGGCGAGAAAGAGGATGGTCTCGGCCTCGAGCTGCGCGTGGGCGTGCGTGATGCGCGGGCTCCCGGCCGCCTCGACGATGGCGTGATGCAGCGCCGCGTGTGCCGACTCAATGGCGCCGCGATCGTCGGGGGCGTCGAGGCAGGTGCGACGAAGGCGCGCATTGGCGGCGAGGATGCCGGGCGGCAGGTGCAGGGCATCCGTACCCCCTGCGCTGATGCTGGGGGGCTGACGCCGGGCATCTGTACGCGTCGGGCCGGGCTCCGTCGAACTCGAACTCACGGTGCTGCTGCTGCCGCCGCTGGTGCTCGCGCTCGCGGCGTCTGCGGCCGCAGGAGTGGCCCGCGCGCGTCTGTTGAGCAGCCGCACCGCTTCGCCCTCGAGCGCCGAACGCAGCTGCATCAGCGCGCGAATGTCGTTGTCGTCGAGCAGGGTGACTCGGGCGCCGGAGTAGGGCTGGATGCTCACCAGCCGTTCCGCGGCGAGCTGTCTCAGGGCGGCCCGAACCGTGTGCCTGCCCAACCCCGACTGCGCCGAGATCGCCTCCTCGCGCAAGGGCGTTCCGGGGGCGAGGCGGCCGCTCAGGATGCTCGCGCGCAACTCATCGTGAAGGTCGTCGACGGCGGTGGTGGCGGGCATCAGCGGCCCTCGCCGGCCATGGGCGTGGGCACGGCGCCGGCGCGCCTCAGGGGCCAGCCGACGGTCAGGATCGCCAGGCCGACGACCAGCAGCAGGAGGCCCAGCACGGTCGACGGGGTGAAGGCTTCGTGCAGCACGACCACGCCGAGGATGGTCGCCGTCAGGGGTTCGACGAGCGTCAGGGTCGCTGCTCGGGAGGCCTTCAGTCGCCGCAGGCCCCGGGCGAAGAGTGTGTACGCCAGCGCGGTCGCCACGATTGCCAGCCAGGCCGCCGTGACGGCACCTGTCGGTGTAGCGAGCCAGGCCGTGTCGGTTCCGAGCAGAATCGGGGTAATCAGAACGGCGGCGGCGCCGAAGGTCGCGCCCATCGTCGCGGTGGGGCTCCAGCCGCGGTCGAGAAGTGCCTTGCTGCTCAGGGCGTAGACGGCGTAGCTCATCCCGGCCGCCAGTGAGGCCAGCAGACCGAGAGGGGTGAGGGCCGTGCCGGTGCCGGTGCCGATGGCTGTGCCGGTGCCGGCCGCCGCGACTGTTCCGGATGCCACGACTGTGCCGGATGCCACGCCGCCGGTGCCGCCTCCGCCGCCGATCAGGGTGGAGAAGGCACCCGACAGCGCGGCGACGCCGAGCGCCGCGACCCCGGTCGCGATCGCCCAGCGCGCTCCGGGCGCCCTGCGCAGGAAGATCCACTCGAGCAGGCCGGTCAGCACGGGGGCGGAGCCCAGTGCGACCAACGTGCCGACCGCGACGCCGTTCTGGCCCGTTCCGGTGAAGAACGCGGGCTGGTAGGCGGCGACGCCGAGCGCGCCGACGACGACGAGCGCGGCGGGCGCGAGCCAGGGGGTGCGGATGCCCGCCGACAAGCGCAGCCCAGACGGCGCGGTGCCGGGTGACGCAGCGCCGGGCGTGGCGGGGGCGGTGGTGGCGATGATGCCGGTGCCGGTGCCGGTGCCGGTGCCGGTGCCGGTGGTGGCGGGGGCGGGGGCGGGGGCGGTGCCGGGGGTGGCGGTGGCTGGCGCGGCCGTCGCCGAGGCGGCGCGAGCAGCTGAGGCGGCGCGGGCAGCGGAGGCGGCGCGGCGTCGGGACGCCAGGAGGGCGACCACGGCGACGACAGCCAGCAAGGTCCCGCCGATCACGATGCGGGCCGCGCCCAGCGAGACCGCGCCGGCACCCGCGCCGCCGAGCGCCTGGGCGGTTCCGGTGGTGCCGAAGCAGACGGCGGCGCCGATTACGAGCAGGGCCGACGCGCGCTGGGCACGCGGGCGCAGCGGGGGCCTCGTCAGGTCGTCATCGTGTCGCCGGGCATCCATTCACCGATTGTTACACAATCTGCGCGTCTTGGTCGAGGGCGAGCGAGTCGAGCTGCCGCATGACTTCGGCGGGCACGACCAGGCTGCCGGCCGCCACGTTCTCGTCGAGGTGGTCGGGCGTCGATGTTCCGGGGATGAGGAGGCTGTTCGGTGAGTGCTGCAGAAGCCATGCGAGGCCGACCTGACTCGGGGTCGCGCCCAACTGGGCCGCCGCCTCGACGACGGCCGGCACCTCGCGAACCATGGGGCCGCCGCGACCCCCGCCGAGCGGGAAGAACGGAACCCACGCGACCCCGTTCGCCACGCAGGCCTCGAGAACGCCTTCGAAGCTGCGGTCGACCAGGCTGTAGACATTCTGAACGCACACGATGCCGGCCGGCAACGCCGCGAGCAGGGTCTCGGCGGTGACGCTGCTCAGGCCGATCTCGCCGAGCTTGCCCTCGTCGCGCAGCGCGATCAGTTCGGCGAGCTGGTCGTCGAGGTCGACCACCTGGTCGCCCTGAGCCCGGATGCCCGGCCCCACTCCGACGCGCCGCAGGTTGACCACGTCGAGCCGGTCGACCCCAAGCGAGCTCAGGTTGCCCTCGACGCTGGCTCGGAGTTCATGCGGCTTCTGTGCGGGGCGCAGAGGAATCGGCCCCGCGTCGGGCAGCGCGCCGACCTTGGTCACGATCACGACGTCGGGCCGGTCGACGACAGCCTCGCGCAGCAGGTCGTTGACGAAACCGTGGCCGTAGAAGTCGGCCGTGTCGAAGTGGTTCACGCCGAGGTCGAGGGCGTGGTGCAGCAGAGTGATCGCCGAGGCGCGGTCGTCACGGAACTTCTCGAGCTGCATCGCACCGTAGCCGACGCGGGCGACGGTGTGCCGGCCGAGCGGTGCCGAGCCGCCGGGGGTGAGGGTGGATGTGGACATAGGATCGTGCTCCAATGTGAGATACTCGATCTACCGGAGGGGCCTCCGGTACTCAGACCATAGCATTAACGGAGGTACCTCCGCTTGACTGGTTCGATGGCAGAACCGACGCCCGTGCGCAAGGCGCGGGCCGACGGCCGACGCAATCGCGAGCTGCTCCTCGCCGCAGCGCACGACGCCTTCGTCGCTGCGCCAGGGGCTGCGCCGGGGGCGGCGTCGGCGGTCTCGCTGGAGAAGATCGCCCGGGCCGCGGGGGTGGGCATCGGCACGCTGTACCGGCATTTTCCGACGCGGGAGGCGCTCGCAGAGGCCGTCTACGAGTCCGAGCTCGACGAGGTCATGTCGATCACCGACGCCGAGTCGCTGCTGCCGCCCGACGAGGGCCTGCGTGCCTGGATGAACCGGTACGCGACGTTCTTCGCCGCCAAGCGCGGCATGCTCGATGTGCTGCGCGGCGGGTGGGCATCCGGAGCCATCGCGACGCCGATGACCCGGCAGCGCGCCAATGCTGTGGTGGGGGAGTTCCTGGCGCGCGGGGTGGCCGACGGGTCACTGCGAGACATGGCCGCCGATGACGTGACGGCGGCGATGCTGGGCGTCATGCTGTCGACCGTGGCCGGCGCCTCAGCTGAACCCGGCCAGACTCAGCGCCTGCTCGACCTGCTTCTGGTCGGTCTGCGCCCCGCCGCGCCGGCCTGAGAGGCTGGCCCCGCCTCACCCTTCGCCCGGCCGGTGTCGTGCTCACCGGTAGCATCGTGCTCACCCGTAGCATCGTGCCCACCCGTAGCATCGTGCTCACCCGTAGCATCGTGCTCACCCGCAGCGTTGTGCGCACCCGCAGCATCGTGCTCCTGCGCAGCGCCGCGAGCGCGAGCAGCGCCATCATGGCGGCCGGCACGGCCGAGCGCTCCGCCGCCAACCGCGCCGCCGCCAACCGCGCCGCCAACCCCGCCGAGCGAGAGCGTCGCCGCGAACCCGATCACCAGAAACCCCGCGGCCGAGAATGCCGCATAGCGGGTTCCGTCGCTGAACGCCTGCTTCGCCGCGGTGGCCGCCGCGGCGGTGTCGGGCGAGGCGGCGAGGCCCACGATCGCCGCACCCGAACTGTCGACCACGGTCGTGACGAGGGCCGACCGCTGGGCATCCGCCACCCCCTGCGAGGTGAGCGATGCGTCGAGAGCCGCGCCCGTCGACGTGAACAGAATCGTGCCGAGAATCGCGATGCCGAGGGCCGAACCGATCTGACGTGAAGTCGATTGCGTGCCCGAACCCTGCCCGCTCTGCTCGACCGGAACGTCTCGCAACACCACGCCTGTCAGTTGCGCGGTGGCGAGACCGACGCCGAATCCGTACACGAACAAGAAGGGCACGAGGATGCCCCACCCGGTGGTCGGCGAGATGACGAAGCCGAGCCCCGCAACCCCCACGATCTCTGCGGCCAGACCGACTCGAACGATCACCACGGGCGCGATGCGGTTTCCGAACGCTCCGGCGAAGCCGCTGGCGACGAACGATCCGATGGCGAGGGCGAGAATGATCAGGCCGGTCTGCACGGCCGAATAGCCGAGCACGTTCTGCAGCCAGAGCGGCAGCGACAGAATGATGCCGAACTCGCCCAGCGACACGATCATGGCCGCGATGTTGCCGTTGCGGAACGACGGAATCGCAAACAGATCGAACGCCAGCATTGTGCTCTTGCCGGCTCTCATTCGGGCACGGCCCCACAGCACGAAGCTCACGCCCGAAACGATGGTGATGAGAAAGGCAAGGGGAATGGGCGACACGGCGAACGGCCAGGTGACGCCGCCCAGCTGGGGCGCAGGGCTCTCGGTGAAGAACCATCCGTAGCTGCGGCCCTCGATCAGCCCGAACACGAGGGTGGCGCAGGTGATCACCGACAGCACGGCCCCGATCACGTCGACCCGGCGCTGCGAGGCGCTGTCGCGCGACTCGGGCACGAAGACGAGCACGCCGACGATCACGATGATGCCGAGCGGAATGTTGATGCCGAACGCCCAGCGCCACGAGAAGTAGGTCGTGAGCCAGCCGCCGAGCAGCGGCCCCACGGCGGTCATGCCGCCGATCGTCGAGCCCCAGACGGCGAACGCGAGGGCCCGCTCCGAGCCGCGGAAGTTCGCGTTGATCAGCGAGAGCGTCGTCGGCAGTACCATCGCCCCGCCGACGCCCTGGATGACGCGGGCGGCGATCAGCAGGTCGCCCGTGGGCGCGAGCGCGGCCAGAATCGACGCCGCGGCGAACACGGCGACCCCGAGCACCAGCAGCAGGCGTCGCCCGTAGCGGTCTGCGAGAGTGCCGAACACAAGCAACAGGGCCGCGAACACGAGCGTGTACGACTCCTGCACCCACTGCACCTGGGTCGAGGTGATGCCGAGGTCGTCGATGATCGACGGAATCGCCACGTTCACGATCGTCGAGTCGACGATGATCAGGGCGACCCCGATGCTGATGAAGACGAGCCCGGCCCAGCGACCGCGTGACGCGCTCACGCTCGGGCCTCGTCGCCGGCGCCCGTCACGCGGGGGCCGGCGGATGCCCGAGCCTCTCCGGCTCGTTCGCCGGCGGCAGACGGCTCGCGCCGCGCGGTGCTGACCCGCACGATCACCGTGATCAGCAGCACGACGACGGCCGCCGCCAGGGCCGTGAACCCGACCGCGGCGGAGTCGAGCGAGCCGGTCAGGCGCGAGACGCCGACCCAGGCGAGTCCCCAGGCCAGGGCGGCGGCGGGGGCGAGGCGGCCGCGGTCGGAGAACGCCAGCAGCACGCCGACGAGCCCGGCCACGACGACGATGGCGACGCCCCAGGCCTCGGGGAGCCATCCGAAGCCTGCGAACCCAGCCTGCTGGAACAGCGCCGTCAGGTTCGCGGCGGTGGCGATCGACACCCAGCCGAGGTAGAGGCCGAGGGTGCCGTCGACGAGCAGTGTCTCGACGAGCCGGCCGAACCGGGAGCGGTCAGCCGGCTCGACACGTGAGCTGTCGCCGCGCCGGCCGCCGGGCCGGGTGCCGGGCCGCGTGCGCTGGCTCAGCGAGAACGCCCAGCACAGGGCGGCCAGCAGCAGCACGATGACCACGGCGCTGAGGGCGAGCAGACCGGCCTGCACGCTGAGGATCCAGGCCGCGTTCAGCAGCAGCGTCAGGGCGATGGGGTAGCCGAGGATGTGCTGCCGGGCATCCGCGCGCTGGCGGGGGAGCAGCTGCCAGACGGCATACGCGACGAGGCCGAGGTAGATGGGGGTCCAGATGGCGAAGGCCGGAACGGCGGGCGCGATCAGGGTGGCGTCGGCACCGAGGGCGCCGTTCGCGGCCTGGGCGATGGGGGTGCCGCCGGCCGCGCCCGATCCGATGAACGACCCGACCACGGCGATGATCGCGCTGACGAGCACGACGACCTGGCGGGCGGTGTCGCGACCCGTGCCGGCGCCGGCGCCGGTGCCGCCCGAAGCCGTGCCGCCCCCCGAGACCGCGCCGCCGCCCGAAGCCGCGCCGCCGCCCGACGAAGCGCCGCCGCCTGAAGTAGAGCCGATCATCCGCAAACCTCCAATTAGTCAGCCAGCTTACTATTTCACGCTAGCACTAGATTGGGCGTATGTCAGAAGATGCGACGACGGGCTTGCGCCCCGACCGGCAGGGTGGCAGCGGGCCGCCGGCCGACGCCATCGCCGACTGGCCCACCGGGCGCCTGCTCTCGACGGCGGCGCGCATGGTCGAGCACGCCTGGGTCGCCGAACTCGAGCGCCTCGGCCTCACCCACGCCGGGCTGATCGTGCTGCACATTCTCACCCAGGGCCCGCGCAGCCAGACCGATCTGGCCCGCCTCGCCCGCGTCGAGAACCAGACCATGTCGCGCACCCTCGAGCGTCTCGAGCGGCAGAGATTCGTCGAACGCATGCCCGACCAGGCCGATCGGCGCAGGCACGTCGTCTCGCTCACCCATTCGGGGGAGGAGGCGTGGTCGAAGGCCCGTACACTTGAGCAAGATCTCATGCCCGACATCGGTGACGCTGCTGCGTTTCGAACTGCTCTGCTGGAAATCATCTCCAGCTCGGCCCTGGAGCGCTGGAACACCTGACGGGTCAGTCCAGCGCGTTACACAGGGGGTAAAGCACCATGGTCACTGAACTCATCGTCGCCGCAGAACTCACGCGCAGGGCACTCTTCACGGGGGCGGTCTCGGGCGCCGCCGCGCCGGCCCTCAGCACGACGCCGACGCCCACGTACATCCCCGAGTCTGAGAAGGCGCAGGCCAACGGCGTGGCCTCCCTCGACGCCAATGCGCATGTCTACGTCGATCAGATTCCGCCGGGGTTCGCCACCCTCGACGGCAACGGCAAGGTCTACACGTCGCAGTTGCCGACCTCGCTCGCCACCCTCGACGGCAACGGCCATGTGTACGAGTCGCAGCTGCCGGCCGACGTCGCGAAGCACGACGAGCTGGTGTTCAACGTGCGCGACTACGGTGCGCTGGGAGACGGGGCTCAGGATGACCTGCCGGCCATCATCGCGGCCATCGCCGCCGCGACCGCACACGGGGGCGGTACTGTGTGGTTCCCGGTGGGCGTCTACCTCGTGTCGGGCGCGATCGGAAACACCACTGCGGGCCTCACCAGCATCACGCTCGCGGGCGCCGGGTCGCAGGTCGCGACCATCCGCGCCTCCACCAACGCCCCGCTGCTCACCGGCATCTGGTACTCGTGCACGGTGGTCAACCTCGTGCTCGATGCGGCCTCGCTCGGCTCGCCGTGCATCTCGGCCCACGTCGACAAGACCCACCTCGAGCGGCTGCTGCTGCTCAACTGGACGACGTACGGCATCAACGTCAACGACGGCACCTTCAGCGACAACGGCGGGCTGCTGAACTTCATCGACCGCTGCAACATCCAGCAGAACACGGGCACCGGCATCTACACGGGGTACCGCTTCTACGACTCGTGGATCATCAACAACAACGTGGGCGCCAGCTACGCCGACCTCTCGCTCGAGGGCGGGCCGGTGCGGGTGCTCGGCAATCACCTCGACGGCTCGCCGACCTACAACATCGAGTTTCGTGGCAACAAGCGGGTGCTCGTCTCCGACAACATCCTCGAGGGATCACGCAAGCAGTCGATCGTGTACACGATGCCGCCGTGGCTTGCGAGCGACAAACCGCAGATCCAGATCATCGGCAACATGTTCTCGAACGGCGGCAAGCTCGCGCAGAACGTCTACCCGGCGATCTCGATCATCGGGGTGTCGAGCGCGGCCCGCACCGAGGGCTTCAGCATCACCGGCAACACGTTCGCCTGCGACGACGCGGGCGCCGGCTGGACCTACGTGGTCGAGGCGCAGTTCGCCCGCACCATCGCGGCGGTCGGCAACCAGTGGAAGGAGGGGCACATGGCGACCCAGCCCTGCCACTTCCTGACGTGTTCGAACACCGAGGTGGTGGGCAACCACGCTGACAACGTGGTGAAGACGACGTAGGGCGGTGGATGCCCGGCGGCGGCGCTGCGCGCCGGGTGACCGTGATCGGTCGGCACGAGCATCCGTCTGTCGGCGATTCACTCTCGTGTGTCATCTGTCATCGGTCATCTGTCATCTGTCATCTGTCAACCGTCGATCGGGCCGAGGTCTCCGAACCCCCGTTCAATGAGAGGATGAATCATGGTTGACAACGGAGAACAGAACAAGCCGGTCATGGTCGGCTCAGACGACGCGAGCGTCGACGAGAAGATCACCGGTATCGTCGCCCAGGTGCGGCAGGATCACGGCGGCGAGGAGCTGCCGGTGGTGATCGAGAAGATCCGCGAGCGTTTCGAGCAGGCCGGCATCGAGGTCGACGACGTCAAGCTGGCGCGGCTGGCGCACGAGGTCTCTGACCGGCCGTCGGACTTCAACTCCTAGGGCGCCGCCCGCTGACGTCAGCGGCGCGCGGTGCCCGCCGCCAGCCGCGCGGGGTCGAGGTCGACCCGCCGCAGCAGCTGCGCGTTCGCGGCGACGATGACCGTCGAGGCCGACATCAGAATCGCCCCCACCGCCGGCGACAGCACGAACCCGATGGGCGCCAGCACGCCCGCGGCCAGCGGTACTGAGATCACGTTGTAGCCGGCCGCCCACACCAGGTTCTGCCACATCTTGCGGTAGCTGGCCTTCGAGAGGTGCATGATCGACAGCACCCCGCGCGGATCGTTCGACACGAGCACCACCCCGGCCGACTCGATGGCCACATCGGTGCCGGCACCGACGGCGATGCCCACGTCGGCGCGGGCCAGGGCGGGCGCATCGTTCACGCCGTCGCCGACCATCGCCACCGACAGCCCGCGGCTCTGCAGTTCGGCCACCTTCGAGTCTTTGTCTTCAGGGAGCACCTCGGCGAACACCTCGTCGATACCCAGCCGTGCTGCGACGGCCGCCGCCACGCTGTGCGCGTCGCCGGTGATCATCGCGACCCGAACCCCGCGGGCGTGCAGGGCGTCGACGGCCTGCCGCGACTCGGGGCGCACCTCGTCTTCGAGCGCCAGCGCTCCGAGCACCACGGTGCCGGCGCTGCCGCTGCCAGCATCGCTGCTATCGAGGCCGGTGCTGCTGCTGCCGGCAGCGCTGCTGCCGAAGCCGGTGCTGCTGCTGCCAGCATCGCTGCTACCGAAGCCGGTGCTGATGCTGCTGCCGGTGCTGCCGAAGCCGGTGCTGCCGAAGCCGGTGCTGCCGGAGCCGGTGCTGCTGCCGGTGCCGCTGTCAGCACCGCGGTTACGGCCGCCAGCGCCCTCGCCCTCTGAGCGCAGCACATAGAGCACGGTCGCGCCGCGGCTCGACCACTGCCGGGCGGCCGCATCGACGTCATCGGGCACCACGGCACCGGATGCCCGCAGCAGTGCCGGGCCGCCCACACTCACCACCGTGCCATCCACCACTCCCTGCACACCCCGCCCCGTCAGCGCCCGGATCTCGCTCGCGCCCAATCGACTCACGAGTTCGAGTGGGTGTTCGGGCGAATCACTGGTCTGAACCCGTGACTCGATCGGCCGCCCAGAGGCCGCTGCGGCGCGCACGACGGCGCGGGCGAGGGGATGCTCGCTGTCGGCCTCGACCGCCGCCGCGAGGTCGAGCAGCTCGGCCTCGGCCCGCCCGGCCCCGAGCCGCTCGGCCTCGCCCCGCCCGGCCCCGAGCCGCGCGGCCTCGCCCCGCCCTGCCCCGAGCCGCGCGGCCTCGCCCCGCCCGGCCCCGAGCCGCTCGGCCTCGCCCCGCCCTGCCCCGAGCCGCTCGGCCCTGACCCGCCCGGACTCGAGCGCGACCTCGGCCCGCCCGGCCCCGCCCCGGTCGTCACCGGCGGCACGGGCATCCGCCGCGCCACCCCACCGCACCCCGGCCGCCACCACAACGCCGGTCACGGCGGGCTCGCCGCGGGTCAGCGTTCCGGTCTTGTCGAAGAGCACCACGTCGATGGTGCGCATGCGCTCGAGCGCCAGGCGGTTCTTCACCAGCACGCCGGCGCGTGCCGCCCGTTCGGTCGAGATCGCGATCACCAGCGGAATCGCCAGCCCCAGAGCGTGCGGGCACGCGATCACGAGAACGGTCACGGTGCGGGTCACCGCGTCGTCGACGCTGCCGAGCAGCAGCCACGCCACGAACGTGATGATTCCCGCGCCGGCGGTGTAGTAGAACAGCCACGCGGCCGCCCGGTCGGCAAGGGCCTGCGCACGGGAGCTCGAGTTCTGAGCATCCGCCACGAGCTTCTGGATGCCCGCCAGCGCGGTGTCGTCGCCGACCGCCGTGACGCGAACCCGCAGCGCGTCGTCGGTGGCCACGGTTCCGGCGATGACGCGGTCGCCCGTTTCGCGCCGCACAGCCACCGACTCCCCGGTCACCATGGATTCATCGACCGCCGCCGTGCCCGACAGCACGGTTCCGTCGGCGGGCACCCGCGCTCCCGCCCGCACGAGTACGACATCGCCGACCACCAGCTCACCCACCGGCACCTCGACCGTGCCGCGCGCCCCGCTGTGGTCTTGCCCACCTTCGTCGCCGGCGGCGGCAGTACCTGGCGCCCCGTCGTCGTAGCGCCTCACTTGGTCGCCGCCGGCAGCACCTGGCGCCCCGCTGTCGTAGTGCCTACCTTGGTCGCCGTTGGCAGAACGTGACGTCTCGTCGTCGTCGCGCCCACGTTCGTCATCGACGGCGGCACTCGGCGCCTCACCGTCGACCACCCGCTCGGCGGTGTCGGGCAGCAGGGCCGCCAGTGCGTCGAGCGCGCCCGAGGCGGCACCCAGGGCGCGCATCTCGATCCAGTGCCCGAGCAGCATGATGACGACGAGCAGCGCCAGCTCCCACCAGAAGTCGAGGTCGGCGCCGCCGATGTGCAGTGTGGTGGCCCACGAAGCGACAAACGCCACCGTGATCGCCATGGCGATGAGCAGCATCATGCCCGGCTGGCGGCTACGCAATTCCGCGATGCCGCCGAGAAGGAACGGTGCGCCGCCCCAGAAGAAGATCACGGTGCCGATGACGGGCGAGATCCAGTACGAGCCGGGAAACTGCGGCACCGTGTAGCCGATGATGCCCGCGAACATGCTGCTGAAGAACACCGTCGGCACGGCCAGCACTAGCGTCACCCAGAACTTCGCGCGGAAGATGGCTACGTGGTCGCCGTGCCCGCCATGGTCGTGCCCGCCATGGTCGTGCCCGCCATGGCCGCCGTGGTCGTGCCCCGCGTGATCGGGGCCGGCGGCCGCGTGATCGTGCCCGACTTGATCGGGGCCGGCGGCCGCGTGGTCGTGCCCCACGTGATCGAGACCCGCCTGCCCGACCGGCGCCTCCGCCAGCACGCCGTGATCGTGCCCGGCGTGGTCGTGCGCAACGTGGTCGCGCCCAGCGTGATCGGGGCGGGCGCCCGCGTGGTCGTGCGCAACGTGGTCGTCGCCCGCGTGCTCTGGCGTGCTGTGGTCGTTGCCCGCGTGCTCTGGCGTGCTGTGGTCGTCGCCCGCGTGCTCTGGCGTGGTGTGGTCGTCGCCCGCGTGCTCTGGCCCGCCGTGGTCGTTGCCCGCGTGCTCTGGCGTGCCGTGGTCGTGCTGGGTGTGTGTGGTCATCGCTGCCGCCCTTCCGCAGTTCCAACGGTATACCCCCTAGGGGTATTCCCGCGAGACCACCGCGCGTTCGGGGTCGTCCACAGGGGGCCGAGCCTGTGAGTTTTCACACTCTGGCGGGTCGGCGGTGGCCTGAAGCCGAGCCTGTACCCCCATAATCGAACCCAGAAGGGTGTGTACACGTGAGACTCCTGGTTGTCGAAGATGAAGACGAGATGGGCCGCCTTCTGGTGCGCGGGCTGACGGCCGAAGGCTACGAGGTCGAACGCGTGGCCAACGGCATAGACGGGCTGATCTCGGCGGGCGCCGTGCCGTACTCGGCGGCCATCGTCGACGTGATGCTGCCCGGAATGTCGGGCTTCGAATTCTGCCGCCACATGCGCTCGCAGAACTCCGCGCTGCCCATTCTGCTGCTCACCGCCCGCGATGCAGTCGATGACCGCGTGAAGGGCCTCGACGCCGGTGCCGACGACTACCTCACCAAACCCTTCGCCTTCGCCGAACTCTCGGCGCGCATCCGTGCCCTGCTGCGCCGGGAGACCTCGGGCCCGCAGCTGTCGCTCTCGGTCGGCTCGCTCACCATCGACAGCCACAACCGCCGGGCCCTCGTGGGCGACACCGCCCTCTCGCTGAGCCCTAAGGAGTTCGACCTGCTGCGCCTGCTCGCGTCGAAGTCGGGCACCATTCTGAGCCGCACCGAGATTCTCGACGATGTGTGGGGTCGAACCGACCACATCGACGCCAACGTGGTCGACCAGTACGTGAGCTACCTGCGCCGCAAGCTCGATCCGCTCGGCAGCGACGTCTCGATCGCGACGCGCCGCGGAATCGGCTATGGCCTCGAGGTCGTCTAGAGCCCCGGTGCCCGCCGACGGGATGCTCGGCGCGAAGGCGCACGCCGCGACGTTACACGCCGCAGAGCTGCACGCCGCAGAGCTGCACGCCGCAGAGCTGCCCACCGCGAAGCTGCACGCCGCAGAGCTGCCCACCGCGAAGCTGCCCGCCGCAGAGCTGCCCGCCGACCCACCCCCGCCCCGATGAGGCTGCTACGCCGCCTCTCCATCCGCGTGCGGCTCACCATCGGCGCCGTGATGATCGCCGGCGTCTTCTTCGCCGGAACCTCGTTCGTCGTCAGCCACCAGGTCGAGAACATCCTCATGCAGTCGTCGGTCATGCTGTTGCAGAGCGACTCCGCCCCGTTTCAGCAAGACATCGCCGACGGCCGCGGCGCCACGCTCGACTCCCCGGCGCAGGGTCAGCTCGTCGCCATCATCACCCCCGACGGCCTCGTGCAGGAGTCGACCTTTCCGATCGAGCTGCAACCCCAGCTCGGCGCCCTGGCGGCCGCGGGAACCCAGACCCAGTCGGTGCACACACCGGCGGCCGACTACCTCGTCATCTCGCGCACGGTCGAGGCCGACGACGGCACCTGGCACGTGGTCACGGCCCGAAACGAGTCGGCGTCGAAGCTCGCGGTCGACAACCTGACCCGGGCGCTGCTGGTCGGCCTGGTCATCCTCACCGCCCTCTTCGGCTTCGGAGCCTGGCTGCTCGCCTCGGCGGCCCTGCGCCCGGTGTCGGCGATGCGCCGCACGGCCCTCGTTCTGCAGAGCAGTGCCTCGACCGAGCTGCTGCCTGTCGGGCCGGCGCGCGACGAGCTCTCGGCGCTCGCCGTCACCCTGAACGGGCTCATCGGCCAGCTGCGGGCATCCGCCGACCGCGAGAAGCAGCTGGTCTCCGACGCGAGCCACGAGCTGCGCACCCCCCTGGCCATTCTGCAGACCCAGCTCGAACTGGCGCACCTGAGTGCGGGCGACGCGGATGCCCTGCTGCTCGAAATCGAATCGGCAGAGCGCACGGTCAGTCGTCTCTCTGCCCTCGCCGCCAGCCTGCTCGAACTGACGCGCATCGAGGGCATGACCGGGCAGGACTCAGCCAGCGTGGCAGAACTCGCCGCCGAACTCGTCGACTCCATCGACCGGGCCCGCATTCTCGCGATCGGCAGCGACACCGTGGTCGACTACGAGATGCAGTCGCTGGCACCGGCGTTCGCCGACGAGTGGGCGGCCGCGATCTCGCGGTACAACTTCGGGCGCGTCGCCGACAATCTGCTGGGCAACGCGATCGCGGCCATCGCAGCGGCCCGGGGGCCGAGCGGCGGCGCCACGGTGAGCGCCGAGCTGGCGGTCGTGGGCGACCCCGAGCATCCCACTCTGCGGCTCACCGTCGTCGACACCGGCCCGGGCATGAGCGAGGAGTTTCTGCCGCAGGCCTTCGACCGGTTCGCGCGCGAAGACGTCTCGCGCAGCGGCGCGGCTCCCGCGGCCTCGGGTGCGGGCCTCGGGCTGTCGATCGTGCAGGCGCTCATGGCGTCGGCAGGCGGCACTGTTACGATGACGAATCGGCGGCCCACCGGGCTCTGCGTCGTCGCCGATGTTCCCGTGAGTTCTCTGCGACGTGAGGGTGTGGCTTCTTAGGTGATTGTGAATCTCGCTTCTGCCCTGGCGGGCATCAATCCGATCAACCCCGAGCCGCTGGTGCAGAGCGCAGGGCCGTGGGCGCTGCTCGTGGTCTGCGCCATCATCTTCGCCGAGACCGGGCTGCTGATCGGCTTCGTGCTGCCGGGCGACACGCTGCTGTTCTTCACCGGGCTGCTCACCTTCACCGGCGCGATTCCGCAGCCGCTCTGGCTGGTGCTGATCGCGATCTCGATCGCCGCTGTGGCCGGCGACCAGGTGGGCTACCTGATCGGATTCAGGTCGGGGCCACGCGTCTTCGAGCGCAAGGAGGCCGGGTTCTTCTCGAAGAAGAACGTGGCTCGCACGCAGGGGTTCTTCACCCGGTACGGCGGGGCGGCGGTCATCCTGGCCCGGTTCATCGCGGTGGTGCGCACGTTCGCGCCGGTGGCCGCGGGCGTGGGCAAGATGCACTACCGCACATTCCTGCTGTACAACGCGATCGGCGGCGTCGCATGGACCTTCCTGCTGGTGCTGCTCGGCTACTTCCTCGGGCACATCCCGGGGGTCTCCGACCTGGTGACGCAGTACCTCGGCTATGTGATCGGCGGCATCCTCCTGTTCACGGTGATCGCGGCGGTGGTGTCGTTCATCCGTGCGAAGCGCGAGGCACGGGCCGAGGCGCAGAACAACCCGCAGGCCGAGCCGCGGAACGACCCGCAGAACGACCCGGGGAACGAGGCGCCCGCCGCGCCCGACACAGCAACGAAACAGTCGTAACCTAAGCTCGTCTCATGGCTTCTGCACCTTTCACCGTCTCTCAAGAACGCAAGATCGTCACCGAACTGCCGGGCCCGAAATCGCGTGAACTCCACGAACTGCGGCGCAGGGTCGTCTCTCGCGGCGCCGGCACGCTGGCCGACATCTACATGGATCACGGCTCCGGCGCGATTCTGGTCGACGTCGACGGCAACCAGATCATCGACCTGGGCTGCGGCATCGGGGTCACCACCATCGGCCACGCGCATCCCGCCATCGCGGCCGCCGCGGCCGAGCAGGCCGGCAAGCTGACGCACACGCTGTTCACCGTGACCCCGTACGAGAACTACCTGCGCGTCGCCGAGAAGCTCGCCGAGATCACGCCAGGCGACTTCGAGAAGCACTCCATCCTGGTCAACTCGGGCGCCGAGGCCGTCGAGAACGCGGTGAAGATCGCCCGCAAGTTCACCGGCCGCCGCGCCATCGCCGCGCTCGACCACGCCTTCCACGGCCGCACCAACCTCACCATGGCCATGACCTACCGCCCCTGGCCCGAGCGCGCCGGCATGGGCCCCTTCCCGGGCGAGATCTACAGCGTGCCCACGAGCTACCCGTTCCGCGACCCCGAGGGGATGACCGGGCTCGAAGCGGCCGAGCGCACGATCGACTACATCAACACCCACATCGGGGCCACCGAGCTCGCGGCGCTCTTCGTCGAGCCCATCCAGGGCGACGGCGGAATCGTCATTCCGGCCGACGGCTTCTTCCAGCGCCTCAGCGAGTTCTGCACCGAGAACGGCATCGTCTTCGTGGCCGACGAGATCCAGGCCGGCATCGCCCGGTCGGGCGCCTGGTACTCCATCGAGCACTCGGGCGTCGTGCCCGACCTGATCACCAGCGCCAAGGGCATCGCCGGCGGCTTTCCACTCGCGGCCGTCACTGGTCGCGCCGAGATCATGGATGCCGTACAGCCCGGTGGCATCGGGGGCACCTTCGGCGGCAACCCGGTCTCTACCGCGGCTGCACTCGCGGTGTTCAGGCTCATCGAGGAGGAGAACCTCATCGCCGAGGCGCAGCGCGTCGAGAAGGCGTTCTTCGCCCGCATGGGCGACTGGGCGTCGAAGTACGCCGTGGTCGGCGAGGTGCGCGGCAAGGGCTGCATGTTCGGGGTCGAGCTCGTGCATCCGGGCACCCGCACGCCGAACCCCGAGGCGCTCAGCGCGGTGATCAAGCACGCCACGTCGAACGGCGTGATCGTGCTCGACGCGGGCAGCTGGGACAGCGTGCTGCGCTTTCTGCCGAGCGTGGTCATCAGCGACGAGCTGATCGACGACGCCGCGACCGTCATCGAAGAGGCGCTGCAGGCGCTCGAGCCGTAAGTCGCCGGGCAGGCGGGCAGGCGGGCAGGGAGGCGGGCAGGCGGGTCGGCGACAACCGGCCTCTTGTGTGGCGGTCATCTGCTGCTGCCCGCCGCCGGTGCGCGTGGCGGCCACCTGCCGCTGTCCGCGCGCGAACCAGAGGCCGCCAGCTGTCAAGCCGCGGCCCCTTCAGCATTGCAATCGCGTGATCGCTGCGTGCGTCGGCTGCCGAATGCTAGGTTGACTGTCAGTAACAGCTGGCGGGCATCCTCTCGCCTCTGCACTGCCCGAGGGAGGCGCAGCAGGTCATGGCTTGGGGGAGGCTCGCGGTCGGTTCTGCGTCGGCGCACGCACCCGTGACCGGCGCGCCCGGCAGCGACCCAGCCGCGCCACCCGCCACGCCACCCGCCACGCCACCCGTCACGCCACCCACCGCACCTCCCGCCCGGCTGCGGTCGCGGGCTGCGCTGCCGTTCCTGCTGTTCGTGCTGCTTGTCTTTCTCGCGCTGGCCCTGATGCCCTTCGAGATCTCGCTCGTCAACCTCGTCGCGCCCGCCGCAACGATGCTGGTCATCGTTGCACTGGCGGTGCTGCTGCCTTGGCGGCGACTGCCGCGATGGACCCAGGCCGTGCCGGTGCTGCTCTTCTTCGTCGTGATCGTGCTGCTCCGCGGTCTGTCGGCCAGTGCGTCGGGGTTCGACCCGTTGGTGCTGCTGCCGGTGCTGTGGTTCGCCCTCTACGGCACGGCGGTCGAGCTGGCGCTGTCGGGGGTGGCCACCGCCGTGGTTCTGATCGTTCCGCTGCTCACACCCTTCGGCTCGGCCCTGCAGACGGGGCAGCTCAGCGACTGGGCGCGGGCCTGCGCGTGGGTGGCCTGCGTGGCGCTGATCGGCCCGATCATCCACAGCGTCGTGCGCCAGCTGCGGGCCCGCGAGGCCGAGAGTGCCGCACGGCTCGCGGATGTTCGGGCGAGCGAGCTGCGAACCCGTCTGCTGCTCGAGCAGATGCCCGACACGATTCTCTTCATCGTCGACTCCGATATGCGGTACCAGCTGGCCGCCGGTGCGGGGCAGGTGTTCCAGGGCGCGGTCGACTGGCAGGGCAAGACCCTCTACGACGTGTCGAGCCCGACCAACGTGGCCATCCTCGAGCGTGCCTTTCGCGGGGCCCTCGCCGGCACCCGGTCGGTCGTTCAGGTGACATCGACCGTGACCCGGCGCGAGACCGAGATCACCAGCGTGCCCTTCGTGCAGGGCGAGAATCCGCTCGCCCTCGTCGTGGCCCGCGACATCACCGAGGCCCGTGGCCGCGAACTCGCGCTGCGCCAGGTCACCGAACAGTTCGAGCAGCTGGTGCGCGAATCGCCCACCGGCATCGCCCTGAGCGACCCCGACGGCCGCATCGCCCTGGTGAACGACGCGTTCTGCGCCCTGTTCGAGTGTGCTCCGGATGCTCTGCTCGAGACCTCGGCCGCCGAGCTGCTGCCCATGCTCGCCTCCGCCGGCGGCAACTGGGTGAGCGACCTCATCGCATCGGGCGAGACGCGCCGCACGGCACCGGTCGTGCTGCCCCCGACCACGCCGGGCGCCGAGCCCAAGCGCGCCATGATCACGGCCGTGGTGCTGCTCGACTCGTCGGGCGAGCCGACCTCGGTGCTCGTCAACGCCTACGACACGACCGAGCAGCACCGCTACCACGAGCACGTCGCCTACCTCGCCACGCACGACGCGCTCACCGGGCTGATCAACCGGTCGGAGTTCGAACAGCGGGTCGCCGAGCACCTCGAATCGTGCCGCTGGGGTGGTGACACCGGGGCCGTGCTGGTGCTCGACCTCGACAACTTCCGTGAGATCAACGACAGCCTCGGGCACGCCGGCGGCGACGAGTTCCTGGTGGCGATGGCGGGCATGCTCTCGCGGTGGATCCGCTCGAGCGACTCTGTCGCCCGCATCGGCGGTGACGAGTTCGCGGTGCTGCTCACCGAGGGCGACCGAGACGAGGCAGAGGCGTCGGTTCAGACGCTCGTGGCCCTGGTGCGCGACGGGTTCCGCAGCTCGGCCGACGAGGCCGGGCTGGCCCGGCGTGTCACGGTGAGCATCGGCGCGGTGACCGTGGTCAGTGATGCGACCACGGCCGGCGAGCTGCTGAGCGACGCCGACCTGGCCATGTACGACGCCAAGAACGCCGGTCGCAACGGATACAGCTTTCTCGGGGCATCCGAAGTTCTGGCGGCCCGAGTCTCGAGCCAGGTCAACTGGACCGAGAAGATTCTCGCTGCCATCGAGAACGACCGGTTCGTGCTGCACGGCCAGCCGATTCTGCACCTCGAGACCAACCAGATCTCGTCGCTCGAGCTGCTGCTGCGCATGATCGACGACGACGGGTCGCTGATTCCGCCGGCCCAATTCATCCAGGCCGCCGAGAGTGCCGGGCTCGCCGTCATGATCGACCAGTGGGTGGTGAGCCACGCCATCGAGCATCTGGGCGCCCTGCAATCGTTCGCGCCGACGATCAAGGTGCACGTGAACCTGTCGGGCCGCTCTGTCGGCAACCTCGAGGTCGCCGAGTTCATCGAGCGGCGGCTCGCCGAGTCGGGGGTGGATGCCACGGGCCTGGTGCTCGAGGTCACCGAGACGGCGGCGGTGTCGAGCATCGATGCCGCGCAGACCTTCATGAACCGCCTGACGAAGCTCGGCTGCGTGTTCGCGCTCGACGACTTCGGGGCCGGCTACGGATCGTTCTACTACCTCAAGCATCTGCCGTTCGGCATCGTCAAGCTCGACGGGGAGTTCGTGTCGGGCAGCGAACGCGACCCACTCGACCAGCTGGTGCTCGCCTCACTCGTGTCGATCGGCAAGGGCCTCGGCCGCTTCACCATCGCCGAGTTCGTCGAAGACGAGGTCGCGCTGACGATGCTGCGCGAGATCGGTGTCGACGGCGCGCAGGGCTACTACATCGGCCGGCCGGCCCCCCTCGACGAGTTCTTCCCCCAGCTCGCCTGACCCGCCGCGGGTCAGTCGCCGAAGGCGTTGGCGCAGGTCTGCTGGGCCGCCGTCTGGCCGGTGACGCCGTCGATCACGTCGGGGCCTGTGGTCGAGCCGTCGGTGGGAGTCGTGGTGGCTGAGCCCGAGGCATCCGGAGCACCCGTCGCAGGGTCGGTCGGGGTGTCGGTCGCAGCGTCGGTGGCCGCACCAGTACTGCCGTCGACGACGCTCGAGCCGGGGCCCGTCGCGCCGGCGTCGAGGGTGAACGGTTCGTCGGCCTTGATCTTGGCGAAGAGCTCATCGGCCGTGCTGGTGGTGGGCACCACCTTGCCCGGGTAGTCGGGGTCGTTCGTCGTGCCCGGGTATTGCACGAACACCAGCTTGTTCAGGTCGACGTCTTTCAGCGCCAGCGCCAACGACACCATCGAGTCGAGACTCGCGAGCGACGTCGACAGCTTGATGTTCTCGGCGGCGGCCTGGGCCAGACCGTAGAGCTTCGTCACGTCGGTCAGGGTGTTGGCGCTCTTCAGCGTGCGCACCAACGACGACAGGTACTGCTGCTGCGACGAGATGCGGGCCAGGTCGCTGCCGTCGCCCACGCCGTGCCGCGTGCGCAGGAAGGCGAGCGCGTCGGAGCCCGAGATCACGGTGGTGCCGGCCGGCAGGTCGAGCCCCGAGTCGGTGTCGACGATCGGTTCGTTGAGGCACACCGGAACCCCGCCCACGGCGTTCGTCATCTCGATGACGCCGTTGAACGAGATGAGGCCGGCGTAGGGCACGTCGAGCCCGGTGAGGTTTTCGATGGTCGACGTGATGCAGGCCAGGCCGCCGCGCTCGAACCCGGTGTTCAGCGGCTGGTTGTAGGTGGCGTCGAACTCTTCGCCGGTGGTGGGGTCGGTGCACTGAGGATGATCGACGATGAGGTCGCGCGGAAAGCTCACCACCACGCCGCTCTTCTGGTCTGCCGAGACGTGCAGCAGAATGTTGACGTCGTTCAGCGTGGCGTCGCGCTCGCCGAAGGCGTCGCCCTGGCTGGCGTCGTTGTCGGTGCCCACGATCAGCACGTTGAAGCCGCCGACGAAGGCTCCGACGTGGGGTTGTGACGCCGTTCCGCCCGAGATGTCGATGGAGTTGGCGCTGACCTGGCTGGCGATGCTGGTCAGCGCGATGGCGGCGACGGATACGCCGCTGACGAGAACCACGGCGACCGCGATCGCCAGTGCCTTCACGAGGGTGGTGGCCGCGCCGAACCTCCGGCGTGCGGCGTGCTTGATCGGTGGGGTGGGGCTGGGCATCCGAACAGCATACTTACCGAGCTTGGCTCAGCCTGTGAACCGGCGTCGCGACGGCGATCAGCCTGCGGCCGCTCCGAAGGCGTGAGCCGACGCCGTATCGGTGATGAGGAGGAGGCCGGTGTCAGCCAGGCCGCCGGGGTCGCTGCCGTCGCTCGCGCTGCCGCCGCCGACCGCGCCACCGTCACTTCGCTCGCCCCCGCTCGCGCTGCCGCCGAGGCCGTCACCTCGCCCGCCCGCCGCCGGGCCCGTCACCAGGGCGTCGAACCGGTCGAGCGATCCCACCCGGCCCAGGTGCACCTGCCCGAGCTTCGTGCGGTCGGCGATGATCACCGAGCGCGACGCCGACTCGAGCATCAGCTGCTTCAGCTGCGCCTCCGGCAGATTGACGTTCGTCACTCCGTGGTCGGCGTCGACCCCGTTGCACCCGATGAAGGCGAGGTCGGCGTGCAGCCCGCGCAACATCGACGACGCGAGGGGCTCGACGAGCGAGTGCTGCAGCGGCCGCAGCGTGCCACCCGTCACGATGACGGTGAAGCGCGGGATGCCCGGCTCGAGCGCCAGCGCGATGCTGAGGCCGTTCGTGATGATCACCACGTCGCTGAGCTCAGCGCGCGCCACGAGCGCTTGTGCAACCGCAAGGGCGGTCGAGCCGACGTCGAGCAGAACACTCTGCCCGGGCCGCACCAGGCTCGCCGCAAGCGCCCCGATCGCCTGCTTCTCGGCCGCCTCGGCCTCGAGGGCCTGCTCGAAGGTCGGCTCTCGCTCGAGGTCGCGGTCGCCGATGACCGCACCGCCGTGCACCCGGCGAACGGCCCGCTGCTCGTCGAGCACGTCGAGGTCAGAGCGGATGGTCACGTCAGACACCCCGAACGCCTCGCTGAGATCGGCCACGCGCGCGAAGCCGCGCTCGTCGATCAGCTGCAGAACCCGCTCGCGCCGGTCAGAGGCGCTGTAAGCTGCTTTTGATTCTGAAACCATTCTTGGATTATATTTGCGAAAACGAAAGTTGCAGGCATGACACTCGAGAATCCCGCCGGCGGGCACCCGGTCGCCCTCACTGAGGCGATCGACCTGTCGGTCGTGGGCGGCAGGCCCATCGTGAAGCGCCCGCACGTTCTGGCCGATGGCCGCGAGCTCGTGTACTACGACGACGCCGACACGGTGCTCGCGCCGTTCCGCGCGCCCGACGAGCGCCTGCTCGACCCCCGGCCGCCGACCGCCGTGATGCGCCGCGATGTGCTCACCGACGAGTGGATCTCGATCGCCGCCGCACGCAACAACCGCGTCTTCCTGCCGCCGGCGAATCTCGACCCGCTCGCGCCGCAGGCGCCCGACAACCCCTCCGAGGTGCCGAGCCTCTACGACGTTGCGGTGTTCGAGAACCGGTCGCCGTCGTTCGGCCCCGAGCTCGCCCACACCGGCGCCGTCGGTGCCGCGGCCGGAGCGGACGCGGGTGCCGGTGCCGGAGCGGGTACGGGTGCGGATGCCGGCGCGAGTGCTGGCGCGGCCGCCGCGCCGGGAGACGAGCCGCTCGCGCTGGGCCAGTCGCGGGCATCCGTCGGCCGCTGCGAGGTGGTGTGCTTCAGCCCCGAGCGCGAAGGGTCGTTCGGCACCCTCGGCACCTCGCGTGCCCGCACGGTGATCGAGGCGTGGGCCGACCGCACCGCGGTGCTGCAGGCGCTGGCCGGAGTCGAGCAGGTGTTCGTGTTCGAGAACCGCGGCGAGCAGGTGGGCGTCACGCTGCACCACCCGCACGGCCAGATCTACAGCTACCCGTTCGTCACCCCGCGCACACGCCAGCTGATCGCGTCGCTCGACGCCTACGGGCCCACGATGTTCGCCGACATTCTGGCGTTCGAGCAGGCGGGCGAGCGGATGATCGTGCAGGGCGAGCACTGGAGCGCCTTCGTTCCGTTCGCGGCACGCTGGCCGATCGAGGTGCACGTGCTGCCGCACCGGCAGATCCCCGACCTCGCTGCCACGAACTCGGCCGAGCGCGACGAGCTGGCGGTGCTGTACCCGCGGGTGCTGCGCGCCCTCGACCGGCTCTACCCGACACCGACCCCGTACATCGCAGGCTGGCACCAGGCCCCCGTGAGCTCGCACCGCGACGATATGCGGCTGATGCTGCAGGTCACCTCGCCCCGGCGCGCGGCCGACCGACTGAAGTTCCTGGCCGGCTCGGAGTCGGCGATGGGGGCGTTCATCGGAGACGTTCCGCCCGAGGTGACGGCCCACAACCTGAGGGAGGCGCTCGACCGTGAGTGACGCGACGACCGCCGCCGCAGACGGCCTCGCCGGCGACCGTGCCGCTCAGCCGGGTTCCGCTCCCGCCGAGCACGCCGCCGCCGCCCGCGCCGACGGCCTCGCGGCACGCCCCACCGCCGGCGCCGACGGCCTCGCGGCCGAGTTCGAGGCGCGCCACGGCGCCCCGCCGCTCGGGGTCTGGTCGGCCCCCGGCCGCGTGAACCTCATCGGCGAGCACACCGACTACAACCTGGGCTTCGTGCTGCCGTTCGCCATCGACCGCCGCGCCTACGTCGCCCTCGGCGCCCGCGATGACGGAGTGGCCCGTGTCTCGTCGACCTTCTCCGACGACATCGTCGAAGTGCCGCTGGCCGAGCTCTCACCCGACACCCTCAGCGGATGGTCGGCCTACCCCCTCGGCGTCGCCTGGGCCCTTCTCGCCCGGGCCACCCCGGCCGCCGCCGGCGAGCGCGCCAGCGGCGCCACCCTGGCCGCCCCCGCCGCGCCGACAGTGCACACCCCGCCCCCCGCCGCCCAGCCACGCGCCACCCCGCCCACCCCGCGCGGGTTCGCCCTGCACATCCACTCCGACGTGCCCATCGGCGCCGGTCTCTCGTCATCGGCCGCCATCGAGTGCGCCACCGCCGTCGCCCTCAACGAGTTCTGGGCGCTCGGCAACGACCCGCAACGGCTCGCTCGCATCGGGCAGATCGCCGAGAACCAGGTCGTCGGCGCCCCCACCGGCATCATGGACCAGTCGGCCTCCATGCTCGGCCACGCCGACGCGGCCGTCTTCCTCGACTGCCGCAGCCTCGAGACCGCCAGCGTTCCGCTCGGCCTCGCCGCGCACGACTACGAGATCCTCGTGATCGACACCAAGGTCAGCCACGCCCACGCCACCGGTGGCTACGCGGCCCGCCGGGCATCCTGCGAGCTGGCCGCACGCACCCTCGGCGTCGAGTCGCTGCGCGACCTCGGCATCGACGACCTGCCTCGCATGGCCGAGCTGCTCGACGACGAGACCTTCAGGCGTGCCCGGCACATCGTCACTGAGAACGCGCGCGTCGAAGAGACCGTGCGGCTGCTCGACTCCGCGGGCCCGCAGGCCATCGGAGCCCTGCTCGACGCCTCGCACGTCTCGATGCGCGACGACTTCGAGATCTCGGTGCCGCAGCTCGACCTCGCCGTCGAGGTGAGCCAGTCGCTTGGCGCCATCGGCGCCCGGATGACCGGCGGCGGCTTCGGCGGATCAGCGATCGCTCTCATTCCGCGTGCCCTCCGGGCACAACTCGAGGCCGGTATTCTCGACATGTTCGCACAGCGCTCGTACGAGCAGCCCGACCTCTTTGTCGTTCAGCCGTCAGACGGCGCCACCATGGAAGGCGAACCCCGATGAGCACGCCCACCACCCCGGCCGCCGTGCCCGACGCCGCTGTGCCCGCCGCCGCGGCGCCTGCCCCCGCGGCGTCCGATTCCGCGGCGTCCGATTCCGCGGCGCCCGCCAGCGTCGAGCCCGCCGCCACATCGCCGCGCGCACCCGGTTCGCCCGCGGCAGCCGCCCCCACCGGCCGCCAGTTCGAGCTGCGGGCGGTCTCCGACGACGGGCGCGAGAACCGCGCCGTCGTCACCGAACTCGGCGCCATGCTGCGCGTGCTCGAAGCAGACGGCGTGCCCCTCATCGAGGGCTTCGACGAGTCGGTCTACCCGACCTTCTGCGCCGGCTGGATGCTCATCCCGTGGCCGAACCGCGTTCGCGACGCCCGCTGGCACTACGACGGCGCCGACCTCCAGCTGCCGATCACCGAGCCCGACCGCGGCAACGCGCTGCACGGTTTCGTGTTCGACCTGCGGCACACCGTCGTCGACTCCTCGCCCGCGTCGATCACCCTCCGCGCCCTCATCGAGCCGACCGCTCCCTACCCCTTCGCCCTCACCGTCGACACCACCTTCACCCTCGCACCCGCGACCCCCGCCACCCCCGCCACCGCGGCCGCCCCCGCCACCCCGGCCACGCCCGGCACCGCGGCCACCCCCGTGCTCACGGTCACCCACGCCATCACCAACACGGGCGACCGTGACGCCCCCGCGGCGGTCGGCGCGCATCCGTACTTCCGCATCGGCGACGTCGCCACCGAGCAGCTCACCGTGACGGTGAACGCCGCCACCCGCGTGACGGTGGATGACCGGCTGAACCCCACCGGAACAGCCCCCGTCACCGGCACCCCCTACGACCTCTCGCAGGGCGCCGTCGTCGGCACGCTCGACCTCGACACCGCCTATCTCGACCTCACCCCCGCGCCCGACGGACGCTTCGTGCAGACCATCGCCGCCCCCGACGGCCGCCGCATCGAGCTGTGGGGCGACAGCAGCTTCGACCAGGCCCAGGTCTTCACCACGCAGATCTTCCCGAGGTCTGGCGGCCTCGGCTGGGCGGTGACGGTCGAGCCCACCACCGCGGCCCCCGACGCCCTCAACTCCGGGCACGGCCTGCACTGGATCGCCCCCGGCGACACCTGGACCGTGAGCTGGGGCATCGACTTCGCGCCCGTCGGCGGCCACGACACGCTACCCGCCGAACCGGCTGAACCGGACGGACCGGCCGCACCTGCCGCGCCAGCACCGACAGCGCTGACAGCGCCGACGGCACCGCCCGCACCGCCCGCACCGACGTCCCAGGGGGAACCACGATGACCGCACCCGCCCGCACCCAGGGAGACCCCGCATGACCTGGCTCGTCACCGGCGGCGCCGGCTACATCGGTTCGCACGTCGCACGGGCGTTCCTCGCGGCCGGCATCGACGTCGTCGTCGTCGACGACCTCTCGAGCGGACGCGCCGGGTTCGTTCCCGAGGGTGCCGTGCTCGAGCAGGGCTCGCTGGTCGATGCGGCGTTCGTCGAGCGGGTCTTCGCCGAGCATCCGGTCACCGGAGTCGTACACCTTGCCGGCTATAAGTACGCCGGAGTCTCAGTGCAGCGCCCGATGCACACCTACACGCAGAACATCACGGCCACCGTCAACCTGTTGAACGCCATGCACGCGAACGGGGTGCCGTCGATCGTGTTCTCGTCGAGCGCCGCCGTCTACGGCAATACCCCCGCCGAGTTCGTCACCGAGCAGACCGCCACCGCCCCCGAGTCGCCCTACGGCGAGACCAAACTCATCGGCGAGTGGATGATCGCCGACCAGGCCCGCGCGACCGGCCTGCGCCACACCAGCCTGCGCTACTTCAACGTGGTCGGCTCTGCCACGCCCGACGTGAGCGACACCAGCCCGCACAACCTGTTTCCACTGGTGTTCCGCGCGCTGCAGTCGGGTGCCACGCCCAAGATCTTCGGCGACCAGTACCCCACCCCCGACGGAACCTGCGTGCGCGACTACGTGCACGTCGCCGACGTCGCGGCGGCGCACGTGCAGGCCGCGCAGAAGCTCGACGCGGGAGTTGCGCTCGAGCGCGCCTACAACCTCGGCAGCGGCTCGGGCGTCTCGGTGCGTGAGATCATGACCGAGATGGCCGAGGTCACGGGCATCCCGTTCACCCCCGAGATTCTGCCCGCCCGCCCCGGCGACCCCGCCCGCATCGTGGCCTCGGGCGACCTCGCCGCCCGCGACGTCGGCTGGATGCCCGCCCACTCCCTGCACGACATGATCGCCTCCGGCTGGGCCGCGGCCACCCACGCCCAGGCGGGCTGAACCTCCGCCACTTTTGCCCACGCGGGCTGAGCCCACGCCACCTTGCGCCCTGACGGGTCAGTTCAGCGGCGCGTCGCTGAAGGAGCCGGTCCAGACGGCGGCCGAACCGGATTCGCCGATCTGCACGATCTTCGCGACCGTTCCGGCCGAGACGCCGATGCCGGCCACGATCAGCACGATCGACACCACCACCGACACGGGGCGGCTCGCGCGGCGACGGGTCGCCCTCCCCGTATACGCGGCCGCCGAGGCGGTGTTGCCCGCGGAGCTCGCGGAGGCGGGCGCCGCGCCGAGCACCGGGTCGAGGGTGGTCGAGCCACCGCCGGCCGAGACGCGCGCGGGTGTGATGCCAGTGGCCGAGACGTCGGCCGGGGAGCCGCCACCCACGACCGCTGGGTCGCCGGCCGGTGCGGCGCCGGCGAACGCGGGCACCGACGCATTTCGCTGGGGAGCCTCCGGTACGACGGGCACCGCCGCGAAGAAGCGGTACCACGCCCAGATCACGGTCGCCAGCACGAACTGGGCGATCGCCCACGGCAGCAGGGTGTCGCCGAGTGCCACGTGCGCCTGTACGAGCGGCGTCGGCGCCACACGCTGCTCGAGCCACTCGCCGGCGTTGGTCGCCAGCGGCACGCTGATCAGCCCGATGAGCGTGACGATCGGCGTCAGGATGCCCAGCTTTCGCCGGAACGCCGGCCACACCGACCCGACCGCCGTCAGGAGCGCGCCGGCCGGCACCACGATCACCACCACGTGCACGAGCAGAATGTGCAGCGGCAGCCCGTTGATTGTCTCAGGAAGCATCAGAACCCCCGGTCACGCCGCGACGATGGCGTCGCCGTCGACCTTCACGGCGACGGTCGACAGCCCGGTGACGGCCGGGCCGTGTGTGACGTCGCCCGTGGCGAGGGCGAAGGTCGAGCCGTGGCAGGGGCACTCGAAGTCGGTCTTGGCGAAGGCGACGGCGCAGCCCTGGTGCGGGCAGACCGAACTGTAGGCCACCACGGTTCCGGCGGTGGGCTGACCGACCAGAATGTCTGCGCCGTCGAAGGTGACCGTCTTGGCGCCCCCGACGGGAATGTCGGCGAGCTGCGCGATGGTGGCGGCCGACGAGCGCGAGCCGGCGCCCGACCCGGCCGCAGCCGACGGGGTCGAGGGGGCGGTGGCCGCGGCCGACGGCGCGGCCGGCGCGGCAGACCCTGAGCCCGTGGTGCTCGTGGGGGCGCACGCGGCCAGCGCGAGGGCGCTGGCTCCGGCGAGGCCGGCACTGCCGGCGGTGAGGATGACGCGGCGGGGGATGGCGGATTTCTCAGTCATGGTGCTCCTTCGTCTGCGAGTGTTGTACTGGTACCTACGAGAGCACGGCAGACTTCGTTCACTGCTGCACCGACATTCTTGCAGAGTGAACCTTTTCGCTCTGTCTGTCGTATCACTGTGTGAGGCGAGTGGAGGTGGATGCCGTGGCACAGGAGCAGTCTGATCTGCTGCGTTCGCTGCATGACGAGTACGCCCCCGCGCTGTACCGCTTCGTGGTGCGGCAGACCAACGACCGCCAGTGGGCCGAAGACGTGGTGCAGGAGACGCTCTTCCGTGCCTGGCGCAGCCCGGGCATCCTGAACACCACCGAAGAGTCGGTTCAGGCGTGGCTCTTCACGGTGGCCCGCAACCTCGTCATCGACGAGTGGCGCAGCGCCCGCTCGCGCCACGAGATCGCCACCGACTCCCTTCCCGAACGGGCCAGGGCCGACCACACGGATGCCGTACTGCAGACCTGGCTGGTCTCTGACGCCCTCACCGACCTCACCCTCGAACACCGCGAGGTGCTCGTTCACTCGTACTACGGTGGCAAGTCGGTCGCCGAGATCGCCGAGCACCTCGGCATCCCCGACGGCACGGTGAAGTCGCGGCTGCACTACGCCCTGCGCGCGCTGCGGCTGGCCCTGCAGGAGCGGGGGGTGACCCGGTGACACCCGACGACCTGCGCCTGCCGCCCGACGATCGCTACCGCGAGTGGGATGCCGCCTACGTTCTGGGCGCCCTCGCCCTCGCGGAACGTCTCGAATACGAGCAGCACCTCGCCCGCTGCCCCGAATGCACCGCCGCCCTGGCCGAACTGGCCGGCATGCCGGGCCTGCTCGCCGCCGTCACGCCCGACGAGGCGTTCGCCCTCGACGCTGTTCCGGCCAGGCCCTGGCCCGCAGTGCTCGACGCCCCACCCACGATTCTTCCCACCCTGCTCGCCCGCGCCCGGGCCGCGCGCCGCCGCTCGCGGTTGACCGTCTTAGCGATCGGTGTCGGCTCGGTGGCCGCCGCCGTTGCCGTGACGCTGGTGGTGGCGCTCGCGATCACCCCGGCCGCATCGACCTCGGTTCCGGATGCCGCACCGACCAGCTCGGCCGCAACCGCACCACCCTCCGACCCAGCGAACGCCGGCCTCGCCAGCCAGGTTCAGTTCGTGCCGCAGGTTCCCGGGCCGCTGAGCGCCGTCGCGTCACTGCGCGACGAGCCCTGGGGTACACGCATCGAATGGAAGTGCACGTACGCCGAGGCGACCGAGGGGGCCGGTACCGGTGCCGGCGTCTCCGGCGGCGAACCGCTGTACGGCGACCCGGGTGCACCGCCGGCGACGAGTGGCTCGGCGGGTGGCTCGGCGGCGGGGGCGACGGGATCCGCCTCGGTCGGCTACGGCATGAACGTCACCGACCGCAGCGGCAACACCGTTCAGGTCGCGACGTGGACCTCGGGCCCGGGAACGGTGGCCGAGCCCACGGCGACCACGAGCATCCGTCTCGCTGACATCGCCGAGGTGGCCATCGTGGCGCTCGGCAGCGGTCAGGTGCTGCTGGCCTCCACCCTCTGACCCGCCAGCCCCCTTATGCCCCGACGGCCGAGTTCTCGGGCACGAAGTCTTCGCCGTTCACGACCAGCACCGACCACTGCGAGCGTTCGGGTTCGTGCACGATCACGCAGTGCGCCGCGTTCGTAATCGGCGAGATGTGGTGCCCGCTGAGGGTGCTCATCGCGATGCGGATGAACGTTCCGTGCGCCACGACGACGATGCGCGCACCCGGATGCCCGGCCACCAGGTCGTGCAGCGCAACGGTCGCACGCTCGGCGACCTCGGCCTCGGTCTCGGCGCCCTCGAAGCCGCCCGGAATGCGCAGGGCCCGAAGCTCGTCGCCGTCTTGCATGCCCTCGGCCAGACCGTAGTCGCGTTCGGTGATGCCCGGAATTACCTCGACCACCGGTACGCCGAGCACCTCGGCGAGAATCTCGGCGCTCTGTCGTGCCCTGATGAGCGGCGAGCACACGATGAAGTCCCACGTCGAGTCGCGCAACACGAAGCCTGCCGCGCGAACCTGTTCGCGCCCGGTGTCGTTCAGCGGAATGTCGGAGCTGCCCTGCAGCCGTCGCTCGGCGTTCCAGGCGGTCTCGCCGTGCCGAACGAGAGCGAGGGTCGTCGAAGCAGTCACCACCCTAGTGTGACAGCTTCTTGCGACGAGTCGCCGTCGGATGCACGGCGCGGGCGTCGCTCGACCTGACGATCGTGTAATCAAGCACGGATGACCGCCCCCGTCAACCCCCTAGTGTCTAGTGGGCGCGACGTGTTTCGGTTGAATATTGTCTATCTGTGACCGCGCAGGAGGACGTCTTCTCGGGTTCAGTGGAGGCACGCGCGTGGGAAAGATGATCTACGGCAATGCCGGCACCGAAATCGTCTTCGACGACCGGGTTCTGGCGCATCTGCAGATCGTCATCGGCAACAAGCTTCGCCGGCGCGAGAGCTTCTTCTTCTCGTGGAAGGACGACGCCGAACAGGGTTCCGGGCGCAGCAGCCTGTGGCTCGATCCGTCGATTCCGCTCTACTTCAAGTACTTCGGCAGCAAGGTGCCGATCGTCAACCGGGAGTGGATTCGCGTGCTCGCCGACTCGGCGAACAGCGGCGCGGGCCTGCACTACATCGCAGAGCCCGAGGCCTGACCGGGCCCGCCCGGTCGGGCGGGTGCAGGCGCCTGGGCGATGCCCCAGTCGAGGTCGTCGGCGAGCCGGCGGTACCGGTCGTCGGTGAGGTACGGATGCGCGACCTGAACGTCGAAGCGCCGGCTCCGGCCGTAGTCACGCTCGCCGCTGCCGCTGCCGCTGCCGCTGCCGCTGCCGCTGCCGCCGTCGCCCGAATCGGGAGCGCGCGCTGTGCTCACGCTCTCGCCCCGATGTGATTCTGAGCCGGTGTGTTCCGTCATCTGTGACCCCGCAGCGTTGTCGGTCATCGAGGCAACCGAGGTGCCGGGGTCTCGGGCAGCTCGATTGCGAACGAGAGTAACACCGCGACCCGGGAAGCGACCCGCTCTTGACCGGGGCCGTGGCGGTGGGTATCGTCTCGGCTCGGCGACCGGCAGACGGTCACCCGCCGACCTCGCTCAACGGCGTGCCGGTCGACCGCGCCTGACCGCGCAGTAGCTCCTAAACGGCCTGCTCATAGGCGGCGCCCCCGTGGGTCACGGCCGGCTCCTCGCACGCAGCTGTCTCAGCAGAGACTGGAGTCGCGTCACAGCGCGAGTACGTCGGTCGCGGCGTGCGTGAGTTCGGCGCCGTACGACGGCCCGTGGCCGGCGGCGTGCACAGCGAGCGGATGCAGCTGGTGCAGGGGCACCCGGCTCTGCCAGCCCGGGCGCAGGGCGTGCGCCGACTGGTAGCCCGCCACGATCTGCTCGAGAAAAGGGCAGCCGAACAGGGCGAGCATCGCGAGGTCGGTCTCGCGGTGACCGCCGTGCGCCGCCGGGTCGATGACCACGACACCTCCGGTCGACCAGAGCACATTGCCCGACCAGAGGTCACCGTGGATGCGCGACGGAAGATCGTCGTCGTCGAACTCCCCGGCGGCGATGCGGTCGCAGGCCTGTTCGACGATCGTGCGCCCCTCGCGGCTGAGGTAGCCCGCGTGCTCGGCCTGGTCGAGGTAGGGGCGCACCCGGTCTGCGGCATAGAAGGCGCCCCAGGTCGTGGAGTGCGCGGCCGGCAGCGGGCGCCGGCCGATGAACATCGGCCCGTCGTAGCCGTGCGGCGGGGCGCCGAAAGCGGCCGCTCCCGCGTCGTGGGTGAGCGCGAGGTCGCGGCCGAACTGGCGGGCGGCCTCAGCCGCGGGCCGGGTCTCCTCCACGCGGCGCAGGGTGATGTGCCCCGAGTCGACGCTGATCACGTCGACGGTCGTGACGCCGTGGGCGTCTTTCAGCCAGGCGAGCCCGGCTGCTTCGGCCTCGAAGAAGCCCTGCGGGGCATCCGTTCGTCTCTTCTCGAACGTTCTGGGCAGCATGCGGCGGGGTCGGGGCCGAGGGTGCGGCCGGCTCTGGTGTGGTGGCCCGTCGTCAGTTGCGGTAGGCGCTGTGCGCCATGGCGAGGCCGGCGGCGATGCCGGTGATGCCCACGCCGAGCGTGATGAAGCCGAGTATGCCGAAGAGAAGTTCAGTCATCGTAGTGCCCCCTGTGTCGTCGCAGCTATGTCTTTCACCTGACTCGCGTCTGCCCCTAATCTACCAACCTGCGGGCATGGCGGCCAGCGGCGTGACAGTGTTGTCGTGAGCAAAACGGGGGAGACGCCGATGAGAGCGGAGTTCGACGTCATCGTGCGGCGGTTGCGGGCCGCCGGGTGCGTCTTCGCCGAAGACGAGGCCGCACTGCTGATCGCCGAAGCGGAGTCTGACGACGAGCTCGATGCGATGGTCGATCGTCGGGTGTCGGGGCTGCCGCTCGAGCACATCCTCGGCTGGGCGGGCTTCTACGGCCTGCGCATCGCGGTCGAGCCGGGCGTGTTCGTTCCGCGTCGGCGAACGGAGTTCCTCGCCGAGCAGGCCATCAGGCTGGCGACGTCGGCCATCGTCGTCGACCTCTGCTGCGGCGCCGGCGCCATCGGTGCAGCGGTGCTCGCGCACGTGCCCGACGCGAACGTGTTCGCCTCAGACATCGACCCGGCCGCCGTCAGCAGCGCCCGCCGCAACATTCCGAACGGCCAGGTCTACCAGGGCGACCTGTTCGATGCTCTGCCCGCGTCGCTGCGCGGGTCGGTCTCGGTTCTCGTCGCCAACACGCCCTACGTGCCGAGCGAGGCCATCGCACTCATGCCGCCAGAGGCCCGGCTCTACGAGTCGCGCATCGCACTCGACGGGGGAGCCGACGGGCTCGACATCCAGCGCCGCGTCGCGGCCTCGGCCCCCGACTGGCTGCGCCAGGGCGGCAGCCTGCTCGTCGAGACGAGCGAGGAGCAGGCGCCGCTCACCGCCGCGATCTTCAAGCGAAGCGGGATGCCCGCCCGCATCGTCAGCTCGGAAGAGCACTTCGCCACCGTCGTCATCGGAACACGCCCGTGACCGGCGCTCGGGCCGCCCGGCATTAATCGTCCTGTTCGGCTGACGGACGCGCTTGACCGTCGTTGGGCACGACGCCACACTGAGACCGTGCCGAGAGTCCAGGCGCACAGTTTCAGACCGAAGAAGGCGACTGTGGCATCCACCAACTACATCAAGCCCAGCGATTCGACCCACGCCTTCACAGGCCTGTCGGGCCAGAACCAGCTCAACCCGCTGTTCTGTCGCGAGGGCGAGGCCAGCGACTTTCCCCTCGACCAGCTGCCGCCCGGCGAGTCGCTGCCTGAGACCGCCTACCAGGTCGTACACGACGAGGCGATGCTCGACGGCAACTCGAGGCTCAACCTCGCCACCTTCGTCGGCACCTGGATGGACGAGCACGCCCAGCGCATCTACGCCGAGTCGGCCGACAAGAACATGATCGACAAAGACGAGTACCCGCAGACGGCCGCCATCGAGACGCGCTGCTGGCTGATGCTCGCGAAGCTCTGGAACGCTCCCGACGCGAGCAACGCGATCGGCACCTCGACGATCGGCTCGTCGGAGGCCTGCATGCTCGGCGGGCTGGCGCTGAAGCGGCGCTGGCAGCTCGCCCGCCGGGCCAAGGGTCTCGACACCTCGAAGCCGAACCTGGTGCTGTCGAGCGCGGTACAGGTGTGCTGGGAGAAGTTCTGCAACTACTGGGACGTCGAGCCGCGCTACGTGCCCATCACCGACGAGCACAAGGTGCTCGACGGCTACGAACTCGAGAAGTACGTCGACGAGAACACGATCGGCGTGGTCGCCATCATGGGCGTGACCTACACCGGCATGTATGAGCCGGTGAAGCAGATCGCCGAGGCGCTCGACCGGATTCAGGCCGACACGGGTTTCGATGTTCCGATCCACGTCGACGGAGCATCCGGTGCCATGATCGCGCCGTTCCTGCAGACAGAACTCGAGTGGGACTTCCGGGTCGAGCGCGTCGCCTCCATCAGCACCTCGGCGCACAAGTACGGCCTGGTCTACCCTGGGCTCGGCTGGGTGATCTGGCGCACGGTCGACGATCTGCCGAAGGAGCTCGTGTTCGACGTGACGTACCTCGGCGGTCACATGCCGAGCTTCGCGCTGAACTTCTCGCGCCCCGGCGCCCAGGTGCTGCTGCAGTACTACCTGTTCCTTCGGCTCGGCTGGGACGGCTACTACCGCGTGCAGAAGGCCTCGCAAGACGTCGCGATGTACCTCGCCCGCGAGATCGGTGCCATGGACGCCTTCGACCTCTGGAACGACGGCAGCGACATCCCGGTCTTCGCCTGGCAGCTCGCCAAGGGTCACACCGACAAGTGGACGCTGTACCACCTCTCTGAGCGGCTGCGCCTCAAGGGGTGGCTCATCCCGGCCTACCCGATGCCCGACAACCTCACCGACATCACGGTGCAGCGCATCGTCGTGCGCAACGGTCTCAGCCGCAACCTCGCCGAGAGCCTCATGTCAGACATCCGTGAGGCTGTCGGCTACCTGGATGCCCTGCAGTCGCCGATGCCGACCGAGGGGCTCGTCGGCAGCTTCACGCACTGAGCCGCCGGCCGCCGATGCCGGGCCGTGACAGCACGGCCGCGGCGAAGAAGCAGGCCGCGCCGGCGAAGGTTCCGGCGTTCGCCCAGAACAGGCTGAGCAGATCACCGGTCGACGGCAGCACGAACGCGCCGATGGCCGAAAGACCGAACAGCACCGACCCGATCATGTTGAGCCAGGTGCAGCGCCAGGTGCGCGCCTGCAGATCCCACAGCCGGTCGCGCTCGGTGGTGGCGACGACGGCGAAGGCGCTCGACACCAGAAAGGCGATCGACCCGTAGGCGTCGGGGCGCCAGCCTCCGTCGAGTCTCGACGAGGCGTTGGCCGCGACCACCAGCGCCGAGATCGTGCTGACGTTGAACAGCAGGGTTCCGACGAATTGAACCGCGGCCGACCACCAGTCGAAGGTGTCGGGCCGGTTCGGGCTGCGCCACGGCGGCCGCTTGCCGCTCAGGCTCAGCTGGATGAAGCCGGCGGCGGTGAAGAAGACCGAACCGGCGACGAAGGTCGCATTCGTCGCGACGTCGCCCACGGCCTCTTGGTAGAACGGCACAGCGCCGAGCATGAACAGCAGCGCGCCGAGCGCGAAGCCCCACGCTTCGCGTCGCAGTCGCCGCACCGGCGCGGTGCCCACTAGCCCTCCGGTTTCGCGCGGTTCGGCTTCGCGCGGTTCAGCTTCGCGCGGTTCCATTTCGCGCGGTTCGGTTTCGCGTCGCCCTGCTCTGCGGCGGAGTGCCCCAGGCCGCGGTGGCCGCGGTGGCCGCGGTGGCTCCGGTGGCCGCACTGGCCTCGAGGCCTCCGGTGGGCGCACTGGCCGCGGTGGCCGCGAGGGTGCGCCGAATGACTGCGGTGCCCGGCTCGGCGTGGCCGTGTGCTCATCGTCACCCTCATCGCCTCGACACCCCTGGTCACCCGCGTCCGCGGGCCGATCCCCGCCAGTCTAGGGGGGTGGGCGGGCGCGACGCGGCGGGTGTCGCTGCGGGCTCGTGAGGCATCAGCCACGCGGCGATCTTCGCGCGATGGGCGGGGTCGCGTTGGGCCGGTTTTGCCGCTTCGGCAAGAGCGCTTGCGTTCGGCTGCGCCGGCCAGCAGGATGACGGGATGCACCATCACGAGCGTCCCGTACCCGCAGCCGAGCCTGAGCCCGGCGTCGCCCCCGAACAGTATTGGAACACGCACTACGGCCAGCGCGACCAGGTGTGGAGCGGCCGGCCCAACCCCGTACTCGTGCGCGAGGCGGGGCGACTGACGCCCAGCACCGCCCTCGACCTCGGCTGCGGGGAGGGTGCCGACGCCATCTGGCTCGCCGAGCAGGGCTGGCGGGTGACAGCGGTCGACGTGTCGACGACCGCCCTCGAACGGGCCCGGCGCGCCGCTGCTGCGGCTGGAGTGGATGACCGCATCGAGTGGTTGCAGGCCGACCTCGTGGCGGCGTTCCCAGCGGGGGAGTTCGGGCTCGTGTCGGCTCAGTTCCTGCAGTCGCCGATCGAGCTCGACCGTGACCGCATTCTGCGGGGCGCACGAGACGCCGTCGCACCGGGCGGCCACCTGCTGGTCGTCAGCCACGCGGCTTTTCCACCGTGGCACGAGCCGCCTGCGGGCGTCGTGCTGCCGCCGGCGACCGAGGTGCTGGCGTCGCTCGGGCTGCCGACCGGCGACTGGATCGTCGAGATCGTCGCCGACGAGAAGCGGGTCGTCGCGGCGCCCGACGGCTCCGACGCCGAGCTCGAAGACAGCGTGGTGCAGGTGCGCCGGGCGTAGTCGACCGCCGGGGCGGCCGCGGGCCCACCCGGGCTCGCATCGGCGCGCTCGGTCACAGGCCGGCGCGGCGGGGCTCGCTCGCGCAGGCATGGCCTCGCACCGGCAAACACGGCCTCGCGCGGCCCCGCACGGGCTCAGGCCGCGGCGAACCGTTTCGCCGATCGGGCCTTGGCGTTCTCGGCCTCGACCTCGCGGTTCTTCGGCGGAGTCGTCGCCACCAGGTCTTCGAGCAGGTGCCGCGAGATGTGCGCGATCTCGGCCACCGCGTGTTCGAAGGCTTCGGTGTTCGCCTTCGAGGGCTTGGTGGTTCCGCTGATCTTGCGCACGTACTGCAGCGCGGCCGCGTGCACCTCGTCGTCACTGGCGGCGGGTTCGAAATTATGCAGAGTGTGGATGTTCCGGCACATGCCACACAAGGATACGCCGCTCTCGTCCGGCTCGATAGGCTCAGACCGTGAGCGACATCGAGCCGAGCGGCATGCCGCACCAGAGTGAGCCCGCCTCCTCGGCCGCCCCGCCCCGCCGCCGTCGCCGCTGGTGGATCGTCGCGATCGTGGCAGTCGTCGTGCTCGTCTACCTCGCGGTTGTGAACCTCTACGCATCCAGCGGCCAGGTCGGCTCGACGGGCGAGAGCTTCGAACCGAAACCCGGCGGCGTCACGGTGGCGATGTCGCCGCAGTCGGTCGACGCCGTCGCGCAGACCATCTCGATGGATGTCGCCATCGGCGTCTCGACCGAACTCCAAGACCCCGACGGCATCGGCCTCAAGTACCCGGTCAGCGTCATCATCTCACCGGTCGTGGGCAACCAGGTCGTCGAGTTCGCCGCCGACACCATCCCGGGCACACAGAACGTCAAGGTCATCACGTCGGGCGAGGTCGAGACCTGGCCGTTCGACCACTATTCGGTGAACCCCGACTCACCGACGCCCGGCCTCGCGGTGATCGCCTACGAGACGATCGACGGGGCGCGTCAGCCGATTCCGACCAACGTGATCATGAGTGGCTCGGTGCCCGGCTGGACGTTGGGAGCCAGCATCCTGCCAGACTCGAATGCCACACTCACCACCGCCGAGGGGTCGCAGCAGGTTCCGCTCATCGATCTCACGGCGAGCCGGTCGGCGAGCACGCTCGCCTTCGCGATTCTGCTGCTCGGCCTGTTGATCGTCATGCCCGTGCTCGTGCTGTTCGTCGCCATCACCGCGTTCAGCGGGCGCCGCAAGGTCGAGGCCTCGTTCATGAGCTGGATGGGCGCGATGCTGTTCGCGACGATCCCCCTGCGCGGCTTTCTGCCGGGCTCGCCCCCCATCGGCTCATGGATCGACTTCCTTATCGTGCTCTGGGTCATCGTCGGCCTCATCACGGGACTCGCCATCTACGTCTCGGCCTGGGTGCGCTGGGGCACACCCAGCACCCCGCGATCGCGCTGACGGCGGGTGCGTGCAGCGAGCGCGATCTGCAGGGCGGCGACGGCGGCCGCGGCCAGAACGGCACCCGCGATGGTGAAGAGCACGCGGGCGACGTCGACCGCGAAGACGTCGACGCCGTGCGCATTGAGCAGAACGATGGCGGCCGTGAGGGCGATCGAATAGAGGGCGTAGTTCGCCTTCTTCAGCTGCAGCACGACGGCCGCGACGAGGGCGACGAGTCCGAGCACCGAGAGCACCGCCTCGACGGGCACGATCAGCGAGAGCGCGCCCGCCGCCACGCCGCCCGCGATGGTGCCGAGCGCGCGTGCGACCACGCGGTGCCAGGTCTCGTGGATGCCCGGCCGGGCCACCACGAGAATGGTGAGCAGCGCCCAGCCCGCCATGGTTCCGTGGGCCCAGGTCGAGGCGGCGGAGGTGGCGATGGCGAGCACGAGGGCGAGCGCGCCGCCGTAGATGAGCGAGGTGGGCGCGTCGAGGGGCTCGGGAGTCGAGCGGGGCAGCGGGGGCAGAACGAGGGTTGCGATCAGGGTCCAGAGGCCGCCGACGAGCGTGGCGACGGCGGCGAGCAGCACCGCGCCCGCACCGTCGAGCAACCAGGCCAGGGTCGCGACCGTGCCGGGCGACCATCCGTTCGTCGACAGCACAACGGGTGCGCCCACCACCAGCACGGCCGGCCAGCTGAAGACGATGGTGGCCATCGACTGCCATCCGCGCAGACCGCAGAGGCCCACCGCGAAGCCGAGCACGGCCATGAGGATGACCGCGGCGGCCGTGTACGGGTTGACGAGTTCGACGAGACCGACGGTGACCGCTGTCGCGACGGCGGCGGTAAGGGCGACGCGGCGGCCGTACAGCGCGCCGAACAGGGTGGGGATGAGCCCGATGAAGAGCAACTCGGTCAGCGCGGCGAGCGGAGTGAAGGCGACGACCACGGCCGGCACGAAGAGCGCGGCGACGGCGACGACGAAGCGGAGGGTGGTGCGTCGCAGGGGTGGTGCCTTGGCGGGGGTCGACACGCCCTCGAGTCTAGGGCGAGCGGTGGGTGGCGCGTCGAGGCTGGCCTGGAACGACCTGGCTCACTCGGCCTTCGCGTAGCGCGACACGACGTTGCCCTTGGCCGTTCTGTACGAGTCGATGAGCGTCAGGCGCGTCGTCTGGTCAGAGGGGTCGAACAGGTGGCGGCCCCCGCCCGCGACCACCGGGTGGGTCAGCAGCGTGAGCTCGTCGAGCAGGCCGGCGAAAAAGAGTTCGCGCACGATGGTGATTCCGCCCATCGCGGCGATCTCGCCACCGTCGCCCTGCTTCAGTTCGGTGACGAAGGCGGCCAGGTCACCCTCGATGAGTGAGGAGTTCTGCCAGCCGAGGTCGCCGGTGAGCGTCGTCGAGGCGACGTACTTCTGCACCGGGTTGATGAACCCGCCGAACGGGTCGTCATGGCCGGCTGTGGTCCAGTAGCCCGACCACTCCTGGTACCCGACGCGACCGAGCAGCACGGTGTCGACGCGGCCGAGCACGCCACTCAGCTCCGCACCCAGTTGCTCGTCGAAGGCGTCGAACTGCCAGAGGTTGGGGGCTTCGACGACCCCGTCGACTGACATGAACAGGCCGGCAGTGAGTTTGCGCATGAGGTTCAGCTCCTTCGGTGAGCGGTTGAGGTGATGCAAGCTTGTTTTAAACAACTGCACTTTGTCAAGTGAAGTTCAGGGGCGTAGGCTGATGGCATGGCGAAACGGATGTACGGGCAGTACTGCGGCCTGGCGCGAGCGAGCGACGTGGTCGGCGAGCGGTGGGCGATGTTGATCATCCGCGACCTGCTCGTACGCGACCAGCGCTTCGGCGACCTGAAGAGGGGGCTGCCGCGCATCCCGACCAACGTGCTGACGAATCGCCTGAAGTCACTCGAAGAGGCCGGAGTCGTCGAACGAAAGCTCCTCGCCCAGCCCCGCAATACCGTCGTCTACACCCTCACCGAGTACGGCCGTGGTCTCGAAGAGATCGTGCTGGCGCTCGGCCGGTGGGGGGCACGGATGCTCGGCGAACCCGACCCAGACGAGATCGTCACTCCCGAATCCCTCGTCATGGCGTTGCGTTCGACGTTCCACCCCGAGGTGGCCGGATCGGATTCGGCGAGCTTCGAACTGCGCGTCGGCCCCGACGTGGTGCTGCACGCCGTGCTCGACCGCGGCGCCCTGACGGTCGCCCCCGGGCCGTATGGTTCGGCGGCTCCGGCTCCGGTTCCTGTTCCGGCTGGGGCTCCGGTTCCTTTTGGGGCTCCGGTTCCGGTTCCTTTTCCGGCTCGGGCTCCGGCCCCGGTTCGGGCTTCCGATGCCCCCACGGCACCGCCTGCGGCCGAGGCGCCCGGCCCCGACCTCACGATCACCAGCGGCCCGGCCATCCGCGCCGTCATGGCCGGCGAGCTCACCCCCGCCGAAGCCGTCGCCCAGGGTGCCGTCACTCTCGACGGCGACCCCGCCCTCTTCGACGACTTCGCCCGCTACTTCCGCATCTGAGCGCCACGCTTCGTCACCCCCCGGCGGTCAGGCCTTCGCGGCGTTGACGCGAGCGGCCTCGCGGGTGGCGGAGGTGTTCTTCTTGCCGGCACGGGAGCCGCTCAGCTTGGCGACGATGTGCTGCTTCACCGTGACGGGCTCGTAGTGCGGCTCGTCGCCTTCGGCGACGAAGTGCGGCAGCGGGCCGACGACGGCGTCGGCGTTGCCGTCGTGGAAGAAGGCGGCCGAGCGGCGACGCCGGATGGTTCCGTTCACGATGGGGGGCTTCACGCGGTGCAGCGTCGACATCCACTGGTCGTTGGTCAGGCGGGCGGCGACGTCGCCGAGGTTGATCAGAAAGGCGTCGTCGGCGGGGCTCACGTCGTGCCAGTCGCCGTCGCGGTCGAGCACCTGCAGCCCCTCGACCTGGTCGGCCCAGAGAACCGTCACGATGCCGAAGTCGGTGTGCTCACCCATGCCGGTGAGCTCGGCGCCGAGCTCGATCTCACCCTCGGGCAGGGCGTAGTTGTTCATCCGCAGCACGTCGATCGAGTGGTCGGTGATGGCCTCGAGAGAGCCTGGCTCGACCTCGAGAGCAGCTTCGAAGATGCGGATGAGCGCCTGCGCCACCTGCGAGGTCGCGTCGTAGTACGCCGAGACGCGGGCCTCGAACCCGTCGACGTCGGGCCAGGTGTTCGAGGCGTAGTCGTCGGCCGACACGTCACTGCCCGGGTAGTCGGCCGCCGAGGCGCCGACGTTGAACGCCTCGAAGAAATCGTTCATGCGCGTGACCGAGTCGACGCCGATCGTGTAGCTCAGCGACTCGCTCTTGGGCGGGCTGTACCCGCGGTTCTGCGACGGCGGCAGCACGTAGGCCTTCTTCTCGGCGAGGCTGAGGGCGAAGAAGTCGTCCATGGCCGAGGCCAGGCCGGCGATGATCGTCGGGTCGACGCCGTGGCCGACGATCTGGATGAATCCCACCTGGCGGCAGGCCTCGTCGAGCGCCGCCACGACGGCGGCCTTCTCGTCGTCGGTGCCGCCGGCGATGTAGGGCGTGATGTCGACGGTGGGAACGGTGAAGTTCGATGCCATGGGCTGGGTCCAATCACGGTGGGGTGGGCGGCGCTGGGCTGAGCTGGACGGTTCGGTTCGGTTCGGTTCGGTTCGGTTCGGTTCGGTTCGGTGCGGTCGGATGCAATGGATGCGGTTCGCTGATCCGGCCTCTCGTTCATTGTAGGGAACGGAGGGCGGCCGCCTCGCTGACCCAGCGGTGGTACAGCCGCCAGGGGTCGTCGACGCCTGCCGAGACGACCGCGATGTGCTCGAGCAGCGCCGCGTGGGTATCGAACCACTCGCTGCCCGGCACCCGGAACGCGGCGAACTGGGCGTGCCGCCGCTGTTCGAGCGAGCGGTCGCCCCGCTCGAACCCCAGCAGTTCGTCGATGTGCAGCTGCGCGAGCCGGGCGCGCGGGCCCGCCGAGGTGCCGATCTTGATGCGGGTGCCGGCGCGCACGTAGTACACCACGTCGACCCGGGGTGCCACGAGATCGCCGTCGGCGACGTCGCCCGCCTTCCATTCGCACACCGCGCAGAGCCAGCCCGAGGGGTACCGCACGCCGAGCCTCGAGCCGCAGGCGAGGCAGGGCGAGGGCAGGGCATCCGTCACCCCCACCTCGCCCGCGACCTCGTCGTAGGCCGCGAACAGGTGGCGCAGGCAGAGGTTGAGGCTCGAACCGGCGGCGGCGGGCTCGGTGCAGGCCTGTTCGCCCTCGAGTCGCGCGCCGCAGGGTGGGGGAGCGAGGGGTGGCGGAGTGGTCGGTTGTGCGCCCATGTCGAGCAGGGTAGCGCCACGTGCTGACATCGGCCGGCTGGGCGTCGGAGGTGCTCGATACAGTCGCCGCGTGGCGAGAGCGAAGGGAGGCGGCGGCCGTGGTTGAGAGCATCGACGCCTGGTGGGCACGCCGGCAACGCTCGAAGGGCATGCCCGTGCCCTACCCGATCGGAACCTACCGCGACGACTGGCAGCGCTATCCCGCGCTCATCCGGCAGTACCATCCCGACCTGAACCACGGCATCACCCTCACGCAGATCCCGCCCGCGGCCGAGGTGTACCTGACCTGGCAGTGCGACGCGGGGCACCTCTTCGTGGCCACCCCCGCCGAGCAGCGCGACCGGCCCGGGCGGGTTCGGCGGCGGTCATCCTGGTGCCCCACCTGTTCGGCCGCGGCGCTGCCGGGCGTGGTCGGGCCGAGCCGTCACGACGAGCAGAAGACCGTGCTGCGGGCTCCCTCGACGAGCGGGGCGCGCGGGCGCCGGGCCGCGCGAGCGCCGAGCCCGTCACTCCGAGCCGTCGGCGAGGCCTTCCACAGCCCGCTCGCTCCACAGCCCTCCTCGGCCGCCGAGGGGCGTCTGCGGGCCGCGCTCGCCGACCGGCTCGACGTCGACCTCACACCCAACGCCGTGGTCGTCGGCCGGCCCTTCTTCGACCGCCTCGAGGTGTGGCCCGACATCGTCATCGCAGAGCTGCGCGTCGCCATCGAATACGACACCGTCGGCCGCTTCGGCCTCGAGCACGTCGGCCGGCGCGAGGCCGTCGACCGGCGCAAAGACCGGCTGCTGCGCGAGGCCCGGTGGGAGGTGGTTCGCCTGCGCTCTGCACCGCTGCGGATGCTCGGCCCGCACGACCTCGTCATCACCGCGGTCTCGGCCGACGCCGTCGACCGGCTCGTCGAAACCCTGCGCGTCATCTGCGGCGACCTGCTCGTGAACGCCTACGCCCGGGCAGGGTAGCGTTGAGACGACGAGGAGACCATGACCGACACAGACCGCCCCCTTTCGCAGCTCGGCTTTCTGACCATCGGGCTGTTCGACGAGAAAGACCCCTACGGCGGCCACGAGAGCACGCTGCGCATCATCGAGCTGGGTGAGCAGCTCGGGTTCGACAGTGCGTGGTTGCGCGACCGTCACCTGCAGCACGGCATCTCGTCGCCGGTGGCCGTTCTCGCCGCGGCGTCGCAGCGCACCAGCCGCATCGCGCTCGGCACGGCGGTCATTCCGCTCGGGCTCGAGAACCCGTTCCGGCTCGCCGAAGACCTGTCGACCGTCGACGTGCTGAGCCGGGGGCGGCTGAACCCGGGGTTCAGCGTCGGGCCGCCCACCCACTTCGAGGCGATCAGAGAGCACCTCTACCCCGACTCGTGGGCCGACGAGAACTTCGGCTACGAGCGGGTCGAGCGGCTGCTGCACAACCTGCGCGGCGAACCGGTCAGCACCTTCGCCGGAACTGAGGGCATCGAGCAGTACTCCACGATCATCCAGCCGCACGCCACCGGCCTCGTCGACCGGGTCTGGTACGGGGCCGCGGGGCTGGCCTCGGCCGAGTGGGCCGGCTCGCACGGGCTCAACCTGCTGAGCAGCAGTGTGGTGCGGGCCGAAGAAGACGACGACTTCGCGCGCATCCAGCGCTCGCACATCGAACGGTTCCGCGCTGCGCATCCGCTCGGCCAGGCGGCTCGCGCGTCGCAGGGGCTGGTGGTCGTTCCGACCGACAGCGCCACGCCTGAACAGGCCGCGAAGTACCGGGCCTATGCCGAGGCGCGCTTCGCCCGCACCACCACGCCGCAGGGGCCGCAGCGCATGCTGTTCGCCCCCGACATCGTGGGCAGTTCGGCCGAGATAGCGGATGCCCTGCAGGCCCATGCCGGCTACCGGGCTGTCGACGAGGTGGTGTTCGCCCTGCCGTTCTCGTTCGAGCACGACGACTACGTGCAGATACTCACCGACATGGCCACGCGCCTCGGCCCGCTGCTCGGCTGGACACCGCGAACGGCGTCGAGCTGACCCGCCCCGCCCCGGGCGACCGGCCCGACGACCCGGCCTAGCCCCAGACCTCGCCCGCCACCTGGATGACCTCGCGCATCTTCGCCCACTCTTGGTCTTCGCTCAGCACGTTGCCCTCCTCGGTCGAGGCGAAGCCACACTGGGGGCTGAGAGCGAGCTGCTCGAGGGGCGCGAACTGGGCCGCCTCGGTGATGCGCTTCTCGACGTCGCCGACCGCCTCGAGCGCTCCCGACTTGGTGGTGATCAGGCCAAGGACGACGATCTTGTCGCCGTGCGGCAGAAACCGCAGAGGCTCGAAGCCGCCGGCCCGCTCAGAGTCGTACTCGAGAAAGTAGCCGTCGTAGTCGCAGTTGGCGAGCAGGTTCTCAGCGACCGGTTCGTAGCCGCCAGAGGCGATCCACGACGACCTGAAGTTGCCTCGGCAGACGTGCGTGGTGATCACCATGTCGGCCGGCTTGTCGCGCAGCGAGTCGTTGATCAGCGTGACGTACGCCTCCTGAATGTGGTCGATGTCGATGCCACGGGCCGCGGCCTTGGCGAGCTCGTCGGCAGAACAGAGGTAGGCCCACGCAGTGTCGTCGAACTGCAGGTAGCGACAGCCGGCCGCGTAGAACGCCGCAACGGCGCCGCGGTAGGCGGCGGCCAGGTCGTCGAACAGCGCGTCGCGATCGGCGTACAACGGTGTCACCAGCGAGTCGCCGGCGAGCCTGAAGTGCAACACGGTCGGCGAGGGAATGGTCATCTTGGGCAGGTGGCCGGCACCGGTGTTCTGCTGCAGAAAGCGGTAGTGCGCGAGCATCGGGTGGTCATCCGGAAACCCGAGCTTGCCGACGATCTCGACGGCGACAGGCTTGATGGCGAGGCCCTGGAAGTCCATGCCCGTGGGGCCCTCGCCCAGTTCGATGCCGTCGAGCCCGTCGAAGAAGTCGAAGTGCCAGTAGGCCCGCCGGTATTCTCCGTCGGTGATGGCTTCGAGCCCGATGTTCTGCTGCTTCTCGATGAGGGCGACGATCTCGCGGTCTTCGATGGCGCGCAGCTGCTCGTCGTCGAGCTGCCCGGCCGTGTGCTGGGCTCGCGCCTCGTGGATCGCGTCGGTGCGCAGGTAGCTGCCGACCGCGTCGGCGCGGAAGGGTGGCGTGTGTGTCTGTTCCATAGCGATGACCGTACCGCAGCGGCGTGTGCGAGATCACTGCTTGCTTCTTATTGTGAAACTCCTCTGCCCTGCGCACCGCGCTGTCGGGAATCGGCCAGGCCGAGCAGCGCGCCCCGCCAGCGCACGATCGACGAGCTGCGCGGCCAGTTGGCGACGAAGGTGTGCAGTCCGCGCCTCAGCCGCAGCGGTACGGTGCCGCGCCGCGTGAACGGACGGTACGAGATGCCCACCCGCACGGCGGCGTCGAACCCGATGCGGTGCTCAGGGGTGAGGTGCATCGTCAGGTCGAGGTCGTCGTGCAGGTTGAGCCCCGTGACGTGCACCACGCCGCGCACCTCGGTCCACGCCGCGCGACGCAGGAAGAACGACGAGCCGAACAGGGGAGTGGTGAGCAGCGCGAGCCTGATCGACCCGAAGTAGGCGCCCAGGTAGACGGCCGCGATCAGGCGCGAGCCCCGCGCCGGGCCGTCGTAGAAGAACCCCGGGCCGGTCACCGCCGTCAGGCTGTCGTCGGCGTCGAGCCGGCGCAGGCCGTTCGCGATCCAGCGCGGCGGGGCGATGCTGTCGGCGTCGAGTCGCGCGATCACGTCGAACCGGGCAGCGTCGTACCCGGCGGCCGCGGCGGCGGGGATGCCCGGCTCGAGCTGCTCGATCACCACCGCCCCCCACGACCGTGCCACCTCGGCGGTGTCGTCTGAACTGCCGTTGTCGACCACGATCACCTCGTCGGCCATGCGGGTCTGCCGCGCCAGGGCGTCGAGGCAGCGGCGCAGGGCGACGGCATCGTCTTTGGCCGGGATGACCACAGAGACGGTGAGGGCGGGCGTTCGAAGAGTACGGATGCCCTGACCGTACGTGTGGCACGGGCATCCGACGACCCCTTTTCAAACGGGCGTCACGCGTCTATGCAGCCGGTCGTTCAGTTGCAGGTGTTGCTGCCGCTGTAGCACGGCTGGTAGTTCGAGGGCAGGTCGGGGCCGGTGTCGACCGGGCGCACGGCGTTCCACTGCGGCGAAGTGAGCAGCGCCGCCACGATCACGGCCGCCACCAGGCCGACAGCGCTCAGCGTGCCGAAGACGATCGCCCAGCGGCCCCGGATGACCAGCGCGAGCACCACGGAACCCACCCCGAGCAGCACCGAGGCCGCCGCCCACACGTCGAGCGCGACGATCTCGCCCGGCGTCGGGTTCGGCGTTCCGGAGAGGGAGAAGTAGGCGCCGAAGGCGGTCCACACGGAGGCCAGGGCAGCGATCCCGCTGCCGGCGAAGACCAGCACGTTCACGGCGATGAGGGCGCCGCGGGCGTTGCGGCGGGTGCCGCCGAGCGGGCCGCCGGGCATGGGGTCGGGTGCCTGCCCGCCGGTGTTCGTCGCGAAGGGCGGCTCGTTGCCGGTGTTCGCCATGACGTCCTCCATGCTCATCCTGAGCCCCGGTCGTCGCTCGCCGCCAGTCGGCACTTCGGCCGACTCGTGCCTCGGTGCCGGTCGCACGTCGACCGACCCGGCACCGCGCGCCCGCCGCACCTCGGCCGACCCGGCACCGCGCGCCGCACGTCGGCCGACCCGGCACCGCGCGCCGCCGAATCGACCTACCCTAGACGAATGCCGACGCTGCGAGGATGCCCGTGATCACCGCCGGCGTCGACCTCGCCGCCGAGGCGAAGGGCACGGCGCTCGCGGTCATCGAGTGGAGGGGCGCCACGGCGGTGCTGCGCGACCTGCAGCTGGGCGTCGCCGATGAGACGATCGTGTCGGCCGCCGCAGGCTCCGCGAAACTCGGAATCGACTGCGCGCTCGGCTGGCCCGACGAGTTCGTCGCCTTCGTCGCGGCCCACGCGTCGGGCGACCCGCTGCCCGACGGCGCCGACGGCTCGATCGACTGGCGCCGAACCCTTGCCTACCGCGCCACCGACCGCGAGGTGCGGGCCGTGACCGGGCGCTGGCCGCTCAGCGTGTCGACCGACCGGCTCGGCCTCACCGCGATGAGGTGCGCGGGCCTGCTCGGCCGCCTGCGGGCATCCGGAGTCGACGTCGACCGCTCGGGCGCCGGCCGCATCGCCGAGGTGTACCCGGCGGCGTCGCTGCGGCTGTGGGGCTTCGTCACCGCGGGCTACCGCGCCGATTCCGCCCGCCGCGGCGAGCTCGTCGCCGACCTGCGCAGCGCCGCCCCGTGGCTCGACCTCGGCGGGTTCGCCCCGCTCATGCGCGCCTCGACCGACGCCTTCGACGCTGTCATCGCCTCCCTGGCCACCCGTGCCGCAGCCCTCGGGCACTCGACCGTCGCCCCGCCCGGGATGCTCGCCCAGGCCCGCCGCGAGGGCTGGGTCGCCCTGCCGACGTGCCCCCTCGCCGCGCTGGTCGACACCGTGGGCCGGGCCCACCCGTAGCCCGCCCCCGGCCCGCGGCCAGGCCCGCCCGTAGCCGGTGGCCCCGCCCATCCCAGCGGGCGTGACCTAGCGGGAGGCGCCCAGCACGGCGAGAACGCGCCGCGCGACGTGGCGGTTGATGTCGTCGGGAATCGGCTGCGGGCCCGGCACGAGCGACGCGCGGTTCAGCGCCACGCGCTCGAGCGAGAGGGCCTGCAGCATGAAGCCGAGATCCATCGACTCGATCGAGTTGCCCTTGGGCTGCGTGCCGGCCAGGTTGAACATGCGGCCCTCGGCGATCAGCACGACGTGACGCCCGTTCGGCAGGTCGATGCGTTCGAGGGCGGTCGCGACGATCGTGACATCCGTCGCCGCTGCCTTGAGGGCCGGCACGTCGATCTCCCACAGAAAGTGGCCCACGTTGCCGATCACGGCGCCGTCGGCGAGCGTCTCGAACACGTGGGCGGGCAGTGCGTTCGCGTGCCCGGTCGCCGTGATCACGGCATCCGCCCACGGGGCGAGCTCTTCGATCGTGCCCACCCGGTATCCGTCGTACGCAGCCTCGAACGCCTTCAGCTCGTCGGAGTCGACGACCGCGACCACGCCGCCGAGCGACCGCAGGTACTGCGCGACGCCCCGGCCGCACCATCCGTACCCCACCACCACGAACCGCCGGCCCGGAATCTGCAGGTTCGTGATGCGCATGAAGCTCTCGACCGTGCTCTGGCCCACCGCGTGCCGGTTCTCGGCGATCGCCTTCAGCGGGCTGTCGTTGATCACGAGCACCGGAAAGGGGATGCGGCCGTCGGCCTCGTCGCGCAGCCGCAACCCGCCCGACGTCGTCTCTTCGGTACCCCCGACGATCGTGCCCGCGAGGCCCCGGTCGGCTGCCAGAATGGCGAGGTCGGCGCCGTTGTCGAGCAGCATGTCGGGCCCGGCATCAAGCGTGCGGTTCAGATTGCCGATGTGCTGCTCGAGGGTGTCGTCGCGCCGGCCGTAGATGGTGATGCCCTTCGTCGCCAGCGCCGCCACCATGTCGTCTTGCGTCGACCCGTGATTGCCCGTGCCGATGACGGTCGCCCCACCGGCCGCCAGCGTCTCGAAGAGCACTACGGTCTTCGGCTCGGTGTGCAGCCCCACTCCGATGGTCATGCCATCGAATGGCAGCCGCCGCTCGAAGTCGGCGCGCACCTCCCGCAGGAGGTGCATGCGCGACCTGATCCAGCCGAGGCGCGCTTCGCCCGCGGCCGCGAGTTCGGCCTGGGTGGGGGAGTCGGGGGTCATGGTGTCTCCTGTCGGTGCGGTCGATCTCGTGCTCTCGTGCTTTCGTACTCTCCCCTCATCTTCGCCCGGTGGCGGCGCCGAATGAAACAGCGGGTGAGATAGCCCGCTGCGGCCGCGTCGGCGTTATCCTCGGATTAGCGTGGGGGTGATGCTCGAGCGATTTGCACTCTCATGCCCCATCGGCGAAGTAGCGGCGTTCACCCGGGGAGTGCCTGACGGAGCATCGGGCTGGAAACCCTCGTACAGATTCGGTCCTGGAGCAGGCATTCTCATCCTGCGCCAGAGCACGCTCGCGGTTCCCGCTCGCCGGGAGCTGCAGCTCGCCAGCTGGGGGTTCGTGCCCGAGTGGGCCAGCGGGGAACTGAGCCCGGTCGCGAGCGTCGGCATCGAGCGGATCAGCCGCAACGGTCTCTTTCGCGACGCCGCCCGGGCGAGGCGTTGCCTGATTCCCATGAGCGGATACTTCGAGTGGCAGCCGGGCCGGGGCGAAGCCGTGCCGTACTTCGTACACGGCTTTGAACCGATGATCGCCGCGCTGGGCGTCTACACCGCGAAGACGGTGGGTAGGCGCAACCTGTTCTCGGTCGCCGTGGTCACCCGAGACGCTCCGAACCCGCGGCGCAAGGTTCCCGCCCTGCTGCAGCAGAACGACTGGGATGCGTGGCTCGGATCGGAGCCTGCGCGCAAACCGACAGACTTCTTCGTGCAGCCGTCGGCGGCCACCAGACGGTTGACCGACGAACTGTTGCGTCACCGGGTCTCGCCGCGAATCGGCGCACCGAACCCGAGAAACGTCGAGAGCCTCATCGCACCTGTCTCCGTCGACTCCTGAGCGGCCGTGTCGGTGACTCCTGCGCGGCCGTGTCGCCGGCTCTGAGCGGCCCTGCACAGCCCGCGGTGCGACGCCGATCCTGCGAACGCCCGGGCGATAGAGTGTTGCGATGAGCAGGACAGCAGACGCCCTGCCGGGTGAGCGGCTGGTCGCGCTGGTCGTCGCTTCGCTCGACGACCTGGCGGGTGTCGCCGAGGCGTCGAGCATCGCCGGCCGGCTGACGGTCGACCAGCTGCGATCCGACCTCGACGCGATCGCGGCGCACATCGTTCTCAGCTCGTTCCCCGGCAGCCCGGTGGCACTCGACCCGAACCTCGCCGAGGTTCTCATTCGCGCGGTTCAGCCCGCCGACATCCAGTCGCCCATCTCGTCGAACACCGCACTCAGGGTCGCCGCGGTGATCCGCGCCCTGTCGAACAGGGGAACGCCCGAGCTGGCGGTACCGCTCATCGAGCGGGCGGTCGAGGTTCTCGGCGGCGAGATCTCGCCCGAACCGCCCGTCGCGGCCATCTGGCTCACCGGCGGCCTCGCGCTGCAGTTGCTCCACCAGTACCGTGAGGCGTTCGGTCTCTTCGGTCGCGCCGCGGCGACGAACAACGCCGACTACATCAGATACCTCGCCCTCGGTTACCTTGCGCTCGGATTCGCCCTCTCGGGCGATCTGCCGCGAGTGCAGACTCCGGCCGAGGCTGCTCTCGCCCTGATCGGCAAGCACGGCTGGCCCGCGCACCAGAACCGCATTCCGATCTTCGCCGCCCTCGTCTTGATGAACGTCGGTCTGCTGCGTCTCGATGAAGCGCGCCGCTCCCTCGTCGCGCTGAACGAGGTGCTCGAGTCGGCCGAGCCGCAGTGGCGATTCGCCGCGCTCGAAGTGCAGGTGCAGTTCTGGTGTCTCGCCGGCGAGGCAGAGGTCGTCGTCGGCCATCTCGAGCAGGCCCTGCTCGGCTTCGAACTGGCCACCGCGTCGCTCGCGGTTCGCGCCCAGATCTCCTATTCGACCGCCCTGGTCGAGCTCTTTCTCGGCCACCCGGGTGCCAGCATCGCGGCGACGAGCCCGTTCGCCGACCTGCCGGCTCACCAGCTGTGCTTCGAGACACTGCGGGCCTTCGGCTATCTCGCCTTCGGTATGCCCCGCGAGGCACTCGTGGCGATCGAATCGTGCGTCGCCCTGGGCCATTCCCACTCGAAGTCGTCGGCGCCGAACATCCCACTGATCAGGGCTGCCTCAGCGCACCTGCTCGGCGACCGGGAGGGCGCGAGGCATCGCTTCGGCGAGTGGATGAGCGCGACAGAGTCTGCCGGCTACGCCTCTGCGGCGCTGTTGCCGTCGTCGCTGCTGGCGGGATTGCTCGAATCGGGCGATTCGAGCCCCCTGCCCGACTCGGTGAAGCGTCTCACCGAACAGTCGCCGAACGGCCTCGACGCCGTCTTCGTCTCGCTCGGCACGCTCACCTCAGCCGAACGGTCTCTGCTCACCCAGCTGCGCACACCCGGCACGCTCGACGACATCGCGTCGAACACCTTCACGTCGCGCAACACGGTCAAATCGCACCTGCGAAGCATCTCGTCGAAGCTCGGCGTCAGTTCACGGGCAGAGGCGGTCGATGTGGCTGAGGTCGCCGGCTGGTTCGCTCTCGCAGAAGGCCGGCCCTGAACATCCGGGTTCTCTCGGCAGGGCTTCGCGCGCAGCTGCGGGCCGGCCGACTCGAAGAGGCACAGACGGATGCCCGGGCTGCACTCGTGAGCATCGACCAGCTCGACGCCGACGCCTACCGCCGTGTCGAGGCGACTTTGCCCTGGCTCTGGTGGTCGGCGGCGGTGGTGTTCCGGGCGGCGGGCGACGACCGGGCTGCAGTTCCGCTGCTCGAGCGCACGCGCCGCAGCGCCGCTCGCTACCCGCGCGGGCTGGCCCTCGGCGATCTCGCCTGCGTGTACGGGTATTCCGGGGAGCTGCGGGCAGCCCTCGAGTGCATCCTCGAACTCGAGGCTCTCGTCGACGCAGCGGCCCGACCTGGCTGGGCCGGTCTCATTCGACTCCACCTGCGGCTGTCGCTCGCCCGGGCCATTGTGGCCGCATCCGAGCTGAGGCTCGACGCGATGGCCGATCATCTCGATGCGGCGGAGGTGCTGGTCGAAGCGGTGGTGCCCCATCCGGCCGGATCGGAGTCGACATGGCGGCTCGCGATCACAGTGGCCCGAGTGCATCACGCGGCACTGTCGGGCGAGGGGGAACGGGCGCTCAGGGTCGCGGAGTCGTTCGGCCGGGTAGGCCAGCGAGGCGAGGGAGCGGCGGCCGCCGGGGTCGACCGAACGATGCAGGGGCTCGCGTTCGGCGCGCGGCTCACGGCACTGCTCTCAGCCGGGGTGCCGGGCGGCGTCGTCGCTGCAGCGGCCGAGCCGAACGGTACGTGCCGCGATCACCACAACGTCTGTGTACCCACGATGCAGGCGCTCGCAGCTCTGAGCGCCGGAATGCCGGGCGTGGCGCTGCGACTGACCGACGACTGCTACCGCTCGTCAGACCGGCACAACGCCAGAACGCGCCTGCAGGTGCTCGCCGTTCGGGCCGGCGCCTTCCTTGCCGGCGGTCGCACTCAGTCGGCGATCGCCACTCTCGACCGTGCCATCGTGCTCGCCGACCCCAGCGGGCCGATGAGCCTGACGCTGCTGCCGTCACAACTGCTCGATGAGCTGATCGATCTGTTCGGGCGGCAGCACCCCCGGCTGCCCGACAGCGTCACCCGAGTCGCCGGCAGGCCGAGAAGCGGCCTCGACACGATCGCCGAGACGTTCGCGCTGCTCACACCACGTGAATGGGATGTTCTGACAGCCCTTCGCACCGGCAAGACCCTCGACGAGATCGCACGCGACCAGTTCACCGCGCGCAACACGATCGCTTCGCAGTGTCGCAGCATCTACGCCAAGCTGTCGGTCGCATCGCGCGTCGAAGCAGTCGAGCGGGCCGAGCGCGCGCAGGCATTCTCACTCCTGGCCTTCGCGGCGAGTCGACAGGGTGCCCTCCCCAGTGACGGCGAGTTCGGGGCGTAACCGACTGGCGAGGAAGAAGGCGAGCACGGTGGCCACGAACGCGACCGTGGCGACGCTGCCGGCTCCTGCGAACTCGGCGGCACCGAAGAGCACCAGGCCTGTTCCGTCTGCCGCGGCGGGGAACGTGCACAGCACCCCGGTAGGAATCAGAGAGTGCACGCTCGCGATGTCGTTACTGGTCTGATGCGGTAGTGGCCGCCGAGCAGGAACCAGGCGCCGAGCACCGCGAGAACCAGGCAGAGGGCGAAGAGCGATGCGCCGGGTTCGTCGGGGTAGACGCGGATGGGGCTGCCGTCTGCGAAGTGCGGGTAGGTGCAGACGAGCCCAAGCGGGGCCAGCGAGAAGCCTGTCGTCGCGGGGCCGCCAGACGTCCAGGGCTGCCAGTTGCCTGATGCGCAGATGGTGGCGGCGTTCCCGAGCAGGTGTGCTGGCCACAGCGACAGCAGCGAGCCGGCCGCCCACAGCGCGACCGCAACGAACGCGAACCCGGCGAGAGACGCGGTGGTTCTGCGTGAAGCCGGTCGGTGACGAGCTGGGGCGGGCATAGTTCCACTCTGTTGTTTGCCTGATTGCGATAGAACATATCGAATATCAATACAAATTACACGAACATCGATATGATCGGAGGATGACCACCCGAGTTGATGTGTTGCTGCGAGTGCTGCTCGCCGGTATGGTGCGCGACGAATCGATCTTCGACGGCCAGCGCCACGCCGACCGGTACACGAACACCGCCATCGGTGCGCTCGGGGTCGGCGCCGTTCTCGCCGTGGGCGGCTTCGTCTCCTTCGTCGTCGGCCAGGCGTCGTCATCGTCGGCTGAGGTCATCTGATGGCGATCGTGATCAACCTCGACGTGGAGCTGGCCAAACGCAAGATGTCTGTCACCGAGCTCGCCACCGCCATCGACCTCGCCGTGGCGAACGTCTCGATCCTCAAGAACGGGCGTGCGAAAGCCATCCGGTTCACGACCCTCGACGCCATCTGCGACGTGCTCGGCTGCCAGCCGGGCGACATCCTGAGTTACGTGCCAGACGCATGACCCCGAACCCCAGGCCGGCTCGTCTCACCGGTGTTGTCGCGGGCGCAGTCGCGGCCGCGCTGTGGATGCTCGCCAACGGCCTGAACGTCGCAGTGACCTTCAACAGCACCCTGCCGACGGCTCTCGCGAACCTGGTGTTTCCGGCCGCCGTTCGCTCGGTGACGTGGGTCTCCGATCCGCCGTGGAATGTCGTCACCCCGATCGTCTCTGCGCTCGCGGTCGGTACCGTGGTCGCCCTCAGCTCGCGTGCGATCCGGGATGCCGGCACAGGGCACGGGCCCAGCCGCCTCATCCGGTTCCTCGCTGCCTGGTTGCTCGCACTGCTCTCAGCAGGCCTGGTGGGTTTCGCACTCGCCCTCGGCCAGACCTTCCACGACTGGCCGCCGAGCCGACTCTGGACAGCCTTCGACGGGTTTCCTGACGTCATCGAAGCGGCCGTGCTGTGGGGTCTCGTGTGGGGATGGATACCCGCCCTGCTGATCTCGCGAGTGCCTTCCGACACACTGCAGCCTCGTCCATCCACCCCGAACGGCGTCGTGCTCCGCCGCCGTGTTCGCGGGGCGGCCGCCGCGGCGATCGTACTCGCGGTCGTCGTCGTCTCCTCGTCGCTCACCGGATACACGGTGCCGACCGACCCGTCAGAGCCGCTTCCGACGGTGCAGCCCACCGGCCCCGCGGTTCCTCTGACCGCAGACGGATCACCCGCGGTCGATCCGCAGTGGTGCAGCGACGACCAGCTCACCGTCGAAGCCGGAGCGACCGACGGGGCAGCCGGGCACCGTACTCTCGGCCTCATCGCGACCAACCGCGCAGGCGTCGACTGCGTACTCGACGGATACCCCGACATCGCTTTCGCCGATGCCGACGACTTCCTCCTCACGATGCACGTCGTGCACGGCGGATCCTTCTCGACCGACGATGCCGGCCCGACCCCGATCACCCTCAGCGGCGGCCAATCGGTGATCGCCCGCCTCGGATGGGACGCCCAACCCCGAGACCCCGACCACACCGTCGCGTACATCCACATCGCCCCCTACCCCGGCGCCGAGCGCGTGCCACTCCCGGTCAGCGTCGATCTCATCCAAGACGCCGACGTGGCCGTCACCGCGTGGGCGAGCTACACCCCGGTTCCGGCCGACTGAGTCACCCGGGCAGCCACCCGCTCGGAACGAATGAGCACGATCGCCACCGGTCTGATCGGCCCCAGCACAGCGAGCCCGGCCTGAACCGGGACGGGCACCGGAGGTCGCGACCTACGATCCGCGGTGTCGCTGAAGGTGTACGTCTACTCCTTCACCCAGATCTACTGCTGAGCAGGGCGCCCCTGCTGCGACTCGAGCTTCGGCGGCCGAGCACACCAGCGTCAGACGGCCGTCGAACGCTGTGCTATGTTTTTCGCACAGATCCCGTCCCGGGCCGTCACAGCCAGGGATCCCACTGCGTGCCGTCTTGCGACGCGGTGGATTATGGACTTCCCTACGGTCACCGCTCGCCCAACCGAGAGCGATCATCATGACCGATACATCTTCTGTTCATCCGCGTGCTTTCCACCTGTCGTGGTTCCTCAACTACGGGGTCGACGAGTGGAACGATCCGTGGGCATCCGGGGGTGGCAACCTGGATGGCAGCTTCTATGTCGATGTCGCGCGCATGCTCGAGCGGGCCGGTTTCGACTTCGTTCTCATCGAAGACAAGGTCGCGATCAGTGAGACCTACGGCGGTTCGCGTGACCACGACCTGAAGCATGCGCTTGCGCCGAAGCTCGATCCGGCGCCGCTGGCCACGTTGATCGCAGCGGGCACCGAGCGCCTCGGCGTGGTGCCCACGCTCTCGACGAGCTTCTACCCGCCCTACCTGTTGGCCCGCCTCACCTCGACCATCGATCACATCTCGCACGGTCGCGCGGGCTGGAACATCGTGACGTCTGGCGAAGATCTGGCCGCGCGCAACTTCGGTCTCGATGCTCTGCACGAACACGACCATCGGTACGAGCGGGCCGAGGAGTACGTCGAGCTCGCCAAACAGCTGTGGGATTCGTGGGAGCCCGACGCGATCATCCGGGACCGCACGACGAATACCTACGCGGACCCGTCGAAGGTGCACGCCATCGACTTCGAGGGGCACTTTCATCGCAGCCGCGGGCCGTTGAACACGGCGCGGTCGCCGCAGGGGCGGCCGGTGCTGTGCCAGGCCGGCGCTTCGCCTCGGGGACGAGCGTTCGCGGCCCGGCACGCCGACGTGATCGTCGCGGTGGCCGTCAGCCCCGAGGAGATGCGGGAGTTCCGCGACGACATCCGAGCCCGCGTCGCCGCCGAGGGCAGGCATCCCGACACCTGCAAAGTGCTGTTCATCGTCGCGCCCATCATCGCCGACACAATGGAGGAGGCCAGGGCGAGGCAGGATCGCCTGCTCGACAACCCGCAGTTCGCCGAACGGGTGCTGGTGATGATCTCGTCGATCAGCGGAGTCGATTTCTCGCAGTTCGACCTCGATGCGCCGGTTCCAGACGACGTACGAACCAACGGTGAACGCGGATCCCTCGCCCAGTGGCTGCGCAAGGGTGCCGGCAAGACGCTCCGCGAGCACGCCAGGCGTGGCCTCGACGACGGTGTCGAACTGGTCGGAACCGCGGCCCACGTCGCCGCCCGCATGGGTGAGGTGATGGAGATCGCGGGTGGAGACGGCTTTCTCATCACCAGCCCGGTCAACCGTCTCAACAGGCGCTATGTCATCGAGATCACCGAGGGTCTCGTACCCGAGCTCCAGCGGCGCGGGCTGGCCCGCACCGAGTACAGCTCGCCCCTGTTCCGCGACAATCTGCTCGCGTTCTGAGGCGGCAGGCGATGGATGCCCGACTCGACCCTCGGCTCACCGACCTCGACGCCGCCCGCTTCACCGCTCATCTCAACAACCTCAACCGAGGCCTGCCTGTCGGCCGGGACGCCGGGGTGGATGCCACGCGGAAGCGCCTACGGATAGCCCGGGATGCCGACACGGCCGACGTCACCAGCAACGACATCCAGATCGCGTGCGGCGGGCGCGGACTTCGCCTGCGCGTGTACTCGCCCGCCACGAACCCGGGTGGCAGCATCCTGTTCTTCCACGGCGGTGGATGGATGATGGGCGACCTCGACACGAACGACACCCTGTGCCGCGAGCTGTGTATGCAGGCAGGAGCGTCGGTCGTCAACGTCGACTATCGGCTGGCGCCCGAACATCCCTACCCGGCCGCGATTCACGACGGGGTCGCCGCCCTGCGATGGCTCGCCTCGGGCGCCGACGGGCTGGTTCGCGGCGCCGATCGCATCGCCGTGGCCGGGCACAGCTCTGGTGGCAATATCGCTGCGGTGCTGGCGCAGCTCGCCGCCGCGGGCGAGGCGCCGAGAGTCGTTCACCAACTGCTGCTGTGTGCCGTTCTCGACAGCGACACCACCCGCGACTCGTATCGCGAGAACGCCACGGGGCTGCTGATGACCACCGCAGAAATGGAGTGGTATTGGGAGCTCTACTGCCCTGACCCGCATCGGCGCACGGAGCCCGCCGCGAGCCCGCTTAACAGGGCGAACCTCAGCGGGCTGGCGCCCGCGACGATCGTGGTCGCCGAACATGACACGCTGCGCGACGAAGGTCTCGAGTACGCCGGTCGACTCCGGGCCGCTGGGGTACCCACCCACACCATCTTCATCCCAGGGGTGCCCCACCTCTTCATCACGTTCCCGCCGATGCCCAGCCGTGACCGCGCAATCGCGCAATCCGCCGGTCGACTGAAGGAAGCACTCGCCAGTCCCGATGGGAGTTGACCGGATCAGGGGATCGGCGCAGCCCCGCGAGACTGTTGGTGTCAGAGCATCTCGAGCGCAACCGGGCGGGTGGGCGGCGGGAAGGCGCGATCCAGCAACGCGAGGTCGGCGTCGCTCAGCCGGAGGTCGCGGGCACCTGCGTTCTCGCGCACGTGGGCGGCGGTCGATGCCTTCGGAATCGACAGCACCGAACCGCTCCGCATCGTCCAGGCCAGCGCGACCTGCGCCGGCGTCGCGTCGAGTGACCGGGCGACATCGGCGAGCGCGGTATGACCGACCAGTCGCCCCTGCTCCACCGGCGAGTAAGCCATCACGGGCATCCGCACTGCCTCGGCCCACGGCAGCAGATCGAACTCGGGGCCGCGGCGGGTGAGGTTGTAGAGCACCTGGTCGGTCTGGCAGCCGGGCGGCAGCTCGGCAAGGTCGGTGGCGTCGAGGTTGCTCACGCCCCACGCCCCGATCGAGCCGTCGGCGACGAGCGTTTCGAAGGCCGCCACGGTCTCCTCGAGCGGGTATCGACCGCGCCAGTGCAGCAGGTACAGGTCGAGGCGGTCGGTGTTCAGGCGGCGAAGGCTCGCCCGGCATGCCTCGACGGTTGCCTTCGCCGAGGCGTTCGAGGGCAGCACCTTGCTGACGAGGAAGACATCGTCGCGGCGACCGCTGATGGCCTCGCCGACGAGCTGTTCACTGCGGCCGTTGCCGTACATCTCGGCGGTGTCGATCACGGTCAGGCCGAGGTCGATGCCCGTACGGATCGCCCTGAGCTCTTCGTCGCGGGTGGCAGGTGAGTCGCCCATGTGCCACGTGCCCTGGCCGAGAGACGGTACTTCGCTGCCGTCGGGGAAGGTGATCATGCCGTCAACGCTACGCCCAGACCGCAGGCCCCGAGCTCGTTATACACGGGTGATGTCGCGCTCACAACCCCCGCGGAGGTGTTGTGACAGAACGGGCCCGTGCAGCGACCAGTAGGAGACACGTTGCATCGGCGGCGAAGCGATCTTCGGATGGCTGTCTGAGAAGAGAAGAGAGAACGATGATCGACACGAACAACGTCAATGAACTGATCGGCGCCACCGTCTACGGCAGTTCCGACGAGAAGATCGGCACCGTCGGCCAGGTGTACGTCGCCACCGACACGCAGGCCCCGCTCTGGGTGACAGTCAAGACCGGACTCTTCGGCACGGGTGAGAGCTTCGCCCCGCTCGAGAGCGCAACATACGACGGCGATGCCCTGCGCCTGTCGTACGAGAAGGACTTCGTCAAGGATGCTCCCCGCATCGCCGACGACGGTGCGCTCAGCCAGGAAGAGGAGAACGCGCTCTACGCCTACTACGGCAACGGCGGCAACGGCCGCAACGGCGCGTCCGTCGAATCCGAGACGCCGGTGAACACCCAGGTCGGTCACGACACCTCGGGGCCCACGACCGACGACGCGATGACGCGTTCTGAGCAGCAGCTCCACGTGGGAACAGAGAAGGTCGAGGCGGGCCGCGCGCGCCTGCGCAAGCACGTCGTCACCGAGATGCAGACCGTCACCGTGCCGGTCAGCCACGAGGAGGTCACGCTCACGCGCGAACCGATCACCGAGGCGAACATCGGCGACGCGACGGCCGGCCCTGATCTCAGCGAAGAGGAACACGAAGTAGTGCTGACGCAGGAGCGCGTCATCGTCAACAAGGAGACCGTTCCGGTCGAGCGCGTCGCCCTCGGCACTGAGACGGTCACCGAGCAGCAGCAGGTGACCGAAGAGGTCGCACACGAAGAGATCGAACTCGTCGACCCGACGGTCACCGAGGCCGGCACCCGCAACTGATTCACCCCGGCTGCCGGCGGGAGCCCTCGCCCCCGACGGCAGCCGACCACCCCTCACCCCTCACCCCTCAACCTGAAAGGCACTCCCCGTGGATTTCCCCGCAACACTGCAGAACGGCCTCGCCGCCGTCATCGCCTTCGTTCCCCTCCTCCTTCTCGCCCTGGTGATCCTGATCGTCGGACTGATCGTCGCGAAGGTGATCCAGAAGGCGATCAGCAAGCTGCTCACCCGCGTCGGCTTCGACAGAGCCGTGGAACGCGGCGGCATCAAGCGAGCCCTGGAACGGTCGAAGTTCGACGCGTCAGACATCGTCGCGAAGATCGTCTACTACGCTCTCGTTCTCTTCGTTCTTCAATTCGCGTTCGGCGTCTTCGGGCCGAACCCGATCAGCGACCTGCTCGCTGCGATCATCAGCTACATTCCCAGGATCATCGTCGCGATCATCATCGTGATCATCGCCGCAGCGATCGCCGCCGCCGTGAAGACGCTCATCCAGGGAACCCTCGGCGGCTCGTCGTACGGCAAGATCGTCGCGAACATCGCCAGCATCTTCATCCTGTTCCTCGGCGTGACTGCCGCACTGAACCAGGTGGGAATCGCCGACACGGTCACCACGCCCATCCTGATCACGGTGCTCGCGATCATCGCGGGCGTGCTCATCGTCGGGGTCGGCGGCGGACTCATCAAGCCCATGCAGGCACGATGGGATGCCTGGCTCCACACCGCCGAAGCCGAGGCACCGAAGGTCGCCCAGAAGATCGACACCGCGCCGAGCGTCTCGGAACAGGCCAAGCAGGCCGCCGCTGACGTGAAGAGCGCAACGCGACACAGCTGACGGTGATACTGGTCCCCGCGGGGGCGCGGGGGCCAGTATCGTTCCGCCTACCCCTCGGATGGGGACAGTATCGTTCCTTCGCACCCGTCGGATAGGGTCAACATCAGAGACGTCCCCGTCGCTACCGAACGGTACACGGGTGGGAAAGGCTGCAATGGTTTCGCTTCCCGGACGCGACTCCCTCAGCGACGCCGACGACCGCACCATCGCCAGCCGGGCGGCTGACGGCGACATCCGCGCTTTCGAACTGTTGATGCGCCGCTACGGCTCGCTCCTGAGGGCGTACGCTGCGCGTATCGTCAGGCCGTCTGACGCCGACGACGTCGTGCAGGAGACCTTCGTCACGGCGTGGCAGGATCTGCCCGATCTGGCGAACCCGGCCTCGGTTCGTTCGTGGCTCATCACGATCGTGACCCGCAAGAGCATCGACCGGCTCCGCGCCGAACGCCACCACGACTCGATCGACGACCACGACGTCGCAGACTCCGCTCCGGGGCCGGAGGGTGCGGCATCCGCAGAGTCTCTGGATGAGGCGCTGTCGCAAGCCCTGTCTACCCTGCCGGAGGACCAGCGACGGTGCTGGGTGCTCCGGGAGATCGCTGGGTATGGTTATAACCAGATCGCAGATGAACTCGACCTGCCTGTCTCGACAGTGCGCGGGCTCCTCGTACGCAGTCGGAAGACGCTCGTTCGCGAGATGGAGGCCTGGCGATGAACGACAACACCCCTCAGCCTTCGAACCCGTCACCGCTCGATGATCTCGACGGGCACACAGTCGAAGAGCTCAGCGACTATCTCGATCGCGGGCGAGAACCACGTGATCCCGCAATCGAATCATCCCCGGCAGCGCAGCATGCCCTCGCCGCTCTCAGTCGCCTCCGCTCCATCGCGCCCCGCGTCATCGACGCCGACGCCACCTTCTTCGCGCCCAAGAACGACAACTGGATCTCGCGCATCCTCGACCAGATCGGCGTGCAGGCGCACGCCGGGCGCGACATCCCTCTTCCGCACGACGTACACGGCGCGAACCTCTCCATCTCCGAAGGGGCCGTGCGTGCGCTCGTACGAGAAGCCGGCGACGAGACAGACGGGCTCATCGTCGAGCGAACCCAGCTCGACGGTGACGTCGAAACACCGGGTGCACCCGTGGCGATCCACGTCGTCGTCTCCACCCTCGAAGGCGCCGAGCCCGCCCAGGTCACCGCTCACTTCGAGCGACTCGTGCGTGAGGCGGTCGCAAGGCACACGCATCTCAGCGTCACGAGGGTGACGGTGCGCGTGCACGACACCGAACTGAGCGACGAAGACGCAGACGAGGCGGCAGAATGAACGACGAAACCGAAGACGATCTTCCCACTCGACTGACCCGACTGCTCCGGAACGTCGACGGTGTGCACACCGTCTACGCCACCAAACCACTCATTCCCGCGCTCGCCAGCGCCGTCGTCGAAGCCGTGCGCAACGATCCCGTCGGCATGCATCTCGTCAGCGTCAGCGAGAAGGCAGAGGGCGTGACCATCACCGCCTGCATCGGTATCTCCACCGACGAGCCGGCGCCCATCGTCTGCCGGCGCGCGCACGACGCTCTGCGCAGCTACTTCACCGACAACAGCGAAGCGCCCCCCACCTCCATATCGGTGAAGATCGGCCGCGTCGGCTGAGCCGTCGCATCCGCCTGAGCGCCAACCCAATGATTCATCGCCTTCTCCAGTGCGGCGATGCCTTCCTCGGGTTGCTGCGTGTCGGTCGCCCAGGCGATGATCCCGTCGGGTCGGATGAGGATGCCGGTCGTCGCTCGGTAGGCATCGGGGCAGTCGGCCGCGGGTGCGGTTTCAACCACGCTCACCACACGTTCCGACCAGGCAGCCGCGGTGGCGGCGAGAGCCCCGCCGAGGCGGTCGAGCAGCACGAAACGGCCGGTGTGGAAGCGGTCGGCGAGTCGCCCGCCCGCCGACAGGGGAGTGTCTCCGATGAGTCGACCCAGGAGCGGGTGCTGGGGCGCGTCGACTCCGGCGTCATCGAAGTCAGGGAGGTCGTATCTCTGAGCCACGCCTGAAGTGGTGAGCACGAGGCGTGTGGTGGTCACGCTGTTCGACAGCAGATCCTGTTCCACGACTCTGCGCAGCTGGATCGTCTTGTCGTCGCCTCGCATGAGGGCGACCTGGGCCCTGGTCCAGTCCAGAACCTGCGCGCCGATCGGATGCCGCTCTGTCGTGTAGGTGTCGAGCAGACCTTCTGGCGCCCAGCCGTCGATGGTTGCGGCGAGCTTCCAGCCGAGGTTGATGGCGTCTCCCGCGCCGAGGTTCAGCCCCTGCCCGCTGAACGGGGAATGCACGTGGGCAGCGTCTCCGGCCAGCAGCACTCGGCCGGACCGGTAGGTCGCTGCCTGGCGCGCATTGTCGGTCCATCGGGTCGCTGCGCCGTGGAGGGCGCGCACCGTCACGTCGTGGCCTGTGACGAGGCGAATGCTGGCCTGCAGCTCCGCCTCGGTCACCGGCTGGTCACGCAGGGCGCGGTCGGGTGCGCCGGTGAACTGCACGGTGAGAATACGGCCGGGAATCGGCCCGAGACTGTAGACGCCGGTGGGGGTGTGATTCCAGCCACGCCCCAGCCCCTCAGTGCCCTCCAACTCCGCGATGGCCTGATAGCCGGTGATCTCCGGATCTGTGCCGTCGAACCCGATGCCGGCAAACCGACGCACGCGACTGCGGCCGCCATCTGCGCCCACCACCCAGCCGACGCCGATCACACCGCCGCTGGTCACGAGCAGCTTGCCCATCTCGACCCCGTCGTCGTCGAACAGCGTGTCCATCCCCGTCAGCTCGACGCCGCGCTCGACCGTGACCCCCAACGACGCCAGGCGTGTCTCGAGTAGCGACTCGACCTCGCTCTGCCGCACCATCGTCGACCCGCCGGCGCCCGCGTGCGCAGTGATCTCGGGATTGTGCTGGTCGAGCAGGTCGGGGCGAAAGAAGAGCCCGGCGAAGTGGCCCGCAGCAGGGAATGACGCACGAGCGCCGACGGTCGAGCGGCCACCCATCGGGGGCAGGGGCGTTCCGTTCGCAACGGCGAACGCCGTGAGTTCTTCGACGAACCGCTGCTGGGCGGCCCGCGCAGCCGGCCGCGGGCCACGCCGATCCAGTATCTCGGCGGTTGCGACGTTGATGGAGCCCGCCTTGATCGTTGTGTCTGGCGCCGCGTGACGGTCGAGTACGACCACGCTGACTCCGGCGCGAGCCAGTTCGGCCGCGACAAGGAGGCCCGTCGGCCCGGCGCCGACGACACCCACCTGAAAGTCGATGTGCGGCTGGGCCTGGCCCGGGGCAGAGGAAGTGTCGAACATCATGTCGTCTCCAGAATCTATCGCCGATTGATTATTTCTCCAGCGAACTTATCACCGATAGAGTTTGCAAGATGACGAAGGTGAACAAACAGCAGGTGGTCGACGAAGCACTGGCCCTGCTCGACGAAGTGGGCCTCGACGGCTTCAGCACCAGGCGCCTCGCGCAACGCCTCGGCGTGGAGCAGCCGACCCTCTACTGGCACTTCAAGCGCAAGGAGGACCTTCTGACTGCGATGGCCGAAGCCGCCCTGGAGCCCCTCGGCGCCATCGCGCTGCCGTCGCCCGGCGACGACTGGCAGCAGTGGTTCATCGAGAACTACCGCAGCTTTCGCCGAATCCTGCTTCAGCACCGCGATGGGGCACGACTTCACGCCGGAACGTTCCCGAATGCCGAGGGCTTCGACCGCTTGTCGCGCAAATTCGCCTTCCTCGCCGAATCCGGTCTGCCAGAGCAGGATGCTCGCCTGGCGATGCTCACCGCAAGCCGATTCACCATCGGCAGCACCCTCGAGGAGCAGTCGCATCCGGGAGCCGAGGTGCCGGACGACGCACCCGCCATCGATCACGACAAAGCGTTCGAGGAGGGTCTCCGTCTCCTCGTCGACGGCTTGAATCGCCGCCACTGATATTCGCCCGACGCACCGGCCGGCTGGCCTACGACGTTGCAGACCGCCAAACCGTTCGAACACGGCCAGAATGCGTTCTACATCTCCCTTCGCGGCAGCGACGCCGACGAGATCCGCGCCCAATAAGACGAGCTCGCAGAGGGAGCAACGGGGAGTCAGGGGGCGTGGCGCACGCCGGCCGTGTTGCTCAGGCTGGTTGACTGGTGCGGTGATCCGGCAAGCGCGCGTGGCAGACATCGACACGATGATCGAGATCGAGGATGCCGCGAACGAGATGTTTCGGAGCATCGGCATGGCGGATGTCTCTGATGACCCGTTCCCGACCGTCGAGTATGTCGCAGCGTCTGTCGCCGCCGGCGCCGCCTGGGTGCACGCCGACGACGGCCGCGTCACGGCGTACCTGTTGGCGGAGCGGCTGGATCGTCGTGCTCATATCGAGCAGGTCACCGTTCATCCCGACTGTGCTCGAAGAGGCATCGGCGCGGCGCTGATCCGGCACGCCGCCGAGTGGGCTGTCATCGAGGGTCTGGATGGCCTCAGCCTCACGACATTCGCGCACGTGCCATGGAACGCTCCGTACTATCGACGGCTGGGGTTCGTCGAACTGCGGGAGCCGCAGTGGACAAAGGGTCTGCGCCACCGCGTTGAGCTCGAAGCGCGTCGTGGCCTCACTGACCGCGTCGTCATGGTCATCTGAACGAGCGTGGTCACGCAATGACCCCCCGGCGTATGCGAACCGGCGCAGCGGGCACGAAAAAGCCCTACTCCAAGTAGAAGCCTCGAAGTAGGGCAGTGGCTCCGACCGGCATCGATCCGGTGACCTTTCGATTTTCAGTCGAACGCTCTACCAACTGAGCTACAGAGCCGAAGGGGCGAACCCCTCCAGAGGCCGAAAAACCCTTCCCGAGGGAAGGGCATCGAACCTGTGCGACCCTGACCGGACTTGAACCGGCGACCTCCGCCGTGACAGGGCGGCGCGCTAACCAACTGCGCTACAGGGCCATGCGTGTGAAGTTGTGTTGTTGTCGAACCCGGGAGTGCGGCCCCAGAAGAGCCTACCCTACGTGGATCGTGACCCCAACGGGATTCGAACCCGTGCTACTGCCGTGAAAGGGCAGCGTCCTAGGCCGCTAAACGATGGGGCCGTTTTGACAACTCAACGAGTATGCCACATCCGGGTGGCGAACGTCGAATCCGCAGCCACCTCGAATTAGGGTTGCTCACACGACTGGGGCCGACGGATGCCCGTTCCCACCGATCGACAGGAAATGCCGCTGTGACCAACCCCTCCGCCCCGCCGACAGCGCGCCGCCGCGCACCCCACGGGGTGCCTCGCCGCCCCTCACCCCGGGCGCCACGGCTGAGGCTCACCCTGCGCGCGGCCGCCGTCAGCGTCGCCCTCGTTCTGGGTGACGCGCTGACCGGCGGCGAGGCCTCGGCGGCGGAATACCCGAGCTGGGACGACGTGCTCAGCGCCCGCTCGAGCGAGGCGACGAAGCAGGGCGAGGTCACGCGCATCCAGGGCCTGATCGCGGGCCTCGAGGCCGAGACGATGGCCGCGCGCGCGGTAGCCGAGCAGCGTGGCGCCGAGTACGAGCTCGCCCAGATCGCGTTCGACGCCGGTGCCGCGCAGAGCCAGCTGCTCGAGCAGAAGGCCGCGGCCGCGGCGACGGATGCCGCACAGAACCGTGAGCGCGCCGGAGCCATCGCCGCACAACTCTCCCGCAGCGCCGGCTCGAACCTGTCTTCTGCGCTGACGGGTGACAGGGCGAACGCCGACGACCTGCTCTACCGGCTCGGCGCGCTCAGCAAGCTCACCGAGACGACCTCGCAGTTCTACGAGTTGGCCGAGCAGAGCCGCAACGCCGCGGCGACGCTCTCAGCCCAGGCGGACGTGGCGGAGGCGGCGCTCGCCGTGTTGCGGGCCGAGGCCGAGGAGGCGCTGGCACGGGCATCCGAGGCCCAGCGCGAGGTGGAGGCCTCGCTGGCCGAGGAGCTGGGCCGGCGGGTCGAACTGGCGGCCCAGCTCGACGTTCTGACGCAGAACCGCGCGGCCACCGAGGCCGACTACCAGGCCGGTGTGCTCGAACGCAAGCGCATCGCCGACGAGGCCGCACGCGCCGAACGGGAGGCGCGCGAGGCGGCAGCCCGGGCCGGCGGGGGAGGAGGCGGCGGCAGCGAGGTGTACTTCTCGGGCTCAGGCGGCCAGGGCTGGAGCAGCCCGCTGCCGAACGCCCGCGTCGCCGACGAGTACGGCAACAGGCTGCACCCGATCGACCGGGTGTGGCGGCTGCACGCGGGTATCGACCTGGTCAGCCCGGGCGGAACGTGCGGCGCCAACGTCTACGCGGCAGCGGCGGGCACGGTCACCTTCGCCGGCTCGAACGGCGGCCTCGGCAACGCCGTGACCATCAGCCACGGCGGCGGCCGCACCACGGTGTACGGCCACAACACCACGCTCGTGGTGCGCTCGGGCTGGAGCGTGGTCGAAGGCCAGCTCATCGCCAAGGCCGGCACGACCGGTGCATCGACCGGATGCCACGTGCACTTCGAGACCCGCCTTAACGGGGTGGCGCAGAACCCGCGCGACGTGCTGGCGCAATACGGCTCCGGCTTCTGAGCGGTCGCGCGCGTTTGCGCGCTAGTTCGGCATATCCGCGCCACTTCGAACTGGCGCGGATCTGCCAAACTGGCGCGGATCTGCCGACCCTGCGCGGGCGGGCGGGCCCGCGAGCTAGTGAGCGCCCTCGTCGGCGAGCTTGGTGATGCCGTTCTGGATGATCTGCTCGGCGTCGTCGGCCGAACCCCAGCCCTCGGTCTTGACCCATTTGCCGGGCTCGAGGTCTTTGTAGTGCTCGAAGAAGTGCTCGATCTCGCTGCGCAGCTGCTCGGGAATGTCGGAGACATCCTGAATCGAGGCCCAGCGCGGGTCTTTCGCCGGCACGGCGATGACCTTCGAGTCGATGCCCGCCTCGTCGCTCATGTTGAACACGCCCACGGGGCGAACCTTCACGCCGACACCCGGGTAGACGGGGTACTCGAGCAGCACCAGCACGTCGACGGGGTCGCCGTCGAGGCCGAGGGTGTTCTCGAAGAAGCCGTAGTCGGTGGGGTAGACGAACGAGGTGAAGAGCACGCGGTCGAGGTACACCCGCCCGGTTTCGTGGTCGACTTCGTACTTGTTGCGGCTTCCCTTGGGAATCTCGATGACGGCGTCGTAACTGGCCATGACGAACGTGCTCCTTATGACTGTGTGCTCGTGTGAGTGTGTGCTCGAACTGCAATAACGTTACTGGATGCACCCCGACGCCCGCCGATCGCGGCTCACCCCGGCGATGGCCGATGTGCGCCGCGCTGTGCGTGAGCTGCTTGCCGCGGCGTTGCCGCTCGACGACGCGCAGGCTCCGGATGCCCGGCTCGTGCTCGTCGGCCTGAGTGGTGGCCCCGATTCCCTCGCCCTGGCAGCCGCCCTCGCCTTCGAGGCGCCGCGCGCGGGCCTCACCGCCGGCGCCGTCGTCGTCGACCACGGGCTGCAGGCGGCATCGGCCGGGGTCGCGGAGCACGCGGCCGAGCAGGCCCGGCAGCTGGGTCTCGACCCGGTGATCATCGAGACCGTCACCGTGTCGACTGGTCGGGGCGCGGCAGGCGCTGGTGCATCCGGCGGCGGGCACGAGTCCGGGGGAGGCGCCACGGGCGGCCCCGAGGCGGCAGCCCGTGCCGCTCGGTACGCCGCCTTCGAGCGTGTGCAGGCGTCGACCGGGGCGAGTCACGTGCTGCTCGCCCACTCGCTCGACGACCAGGCCGAGACGGTGCTGCTGGGGCTGGCGCGCGGGTCGGGGCCGAGCAGCCTGAGCGGCATGAGCCCGGTCAACGGGCCGTACCTGCGGCCGCTGCTGGGCATCCCGAGGCGCACGCTGCACCAGTCGCTCGACGACCAGGGCCTCGAGGCCTGGCACGACCCGCAGAACGACGAGCCGGCCTTCACCCGGGTGCGTGTGCGCCAGACGGTGCTGCCGCTGCTCGAGAGCGAACTGGGCCCCGGGGTCGCCGAGGCACTGGCGCGAACGGCCGAGCTGCTGCGCGAAGACGACGAGGCGCTGGATGCCCTGGCCGCCGAATGGGCGACCGAGATCGTCGAGCACGCCGAGGCCGGCATCGCGATCGACGTGCACGGGCTGGCGTCGAACCCGCCGGCGCTCGCGCAGAGGATCATCCGATACGTGGTCGCCGCAGAGTTCGGCACCACCCTGTCGCGCGCCCAGACCCTCGCGGCCCTGCGGCTCGTGACCGACTGGCGGGGGCAGGCCGGGGTCGACCTGCCGGGCATCCGGGTCACCCGTGTCGGCGCGCAGCTGGTGTTTGCGCGCCGTTCAGCATGAACGCGCCACTCGACATGAGGAGGCGCCGCCCGCGCCGGGATACGACCCCGTGCTGCGTATCTCATGCTGACCATCGCACGCTGAGGCGCCCGGCGGGGTTCGCTAGGCTGGCGGCATGGATTCACGTGACGTCGAGGCCGACCTGTCGAACATTCTGATCACCGAAGACGAGATTCACGCGAAGATCGCCGAGCTCGCCCGACGCATCGAGGCCGACTACGCCGGCCGCGACCTGCTGCTGGTCGGTGTGCTCAAAGGCGCGGTGATGGTCATGGCCGACCTGGCGCGCGAACTGCACCTGCCCGTGAGCATGGACTGGATGGCCGTGAGTTCGTACGGCAACAGCACGCAGTCGAGCGGTGTGGTGCGCATTCTGAAAGACCTCGACAGCGAGCTCGACGGTCGCACGGTGCTGATCGTCGAAGACATCATCGACTCGGGGCTGACGCTGTCGTGGCTGCTGGCCAATCTGCGCTCACGCGGCCCGGCGTCGGTCGAGGTGTGCGCGCTGCTGCGCAAGCCTGACGCAGTGAAGATCGAGCTCGACGTGCGATACGTGGGCTTCGACATTCCGAACGAGTTCGTGGTCGGCTACGGCCTCGACTACGCCGAGAAGTACCGCAACCTGAAAGACATCGGGGTGCTCTCGCCCCACATGTACTCCTGACCGTGTTCGCTGGTTGGGTGGGCGCGCGGGGGGGCCGTATGGGAACCCGGGTTCGGGCGTGGGGGTTTCGATACGCGCGGCTGCGCCGCGCTACTCAACCGGCGGCGCGCTAGTCGACCGGCGGCGGGCTGCTCAAACGGCGGTCGCGGCGGCGGGACGGACGGGTCAGGCCACGCGGGTCAGGCGGCGGCCGTCGCCGCGTCGGCCTGGCGGTCGTTCTCGCGGTGCTGCTCGGCCGAAGCGTGCGCAGCGTGCAGCGTGGCCTGAACCGAGGCCTTGCGCTTGAACAGCAGCGCCGCCATGATGGCGCCGGCGAGGAAGAACGCCGATGCGCACCAGTACGCCACGTGGTACCCGTTCACCGCAGCCTGTGCGGCGACCGCCGCCTGGGCCGCCGGCGTGGTCGCCCCGGCGATGTTCGAGGTGATGTAGCCGGTAACGGCGGTGGCGACCAGCGTGTTCAGCAGCGCGGTGCTGATCGAGCCGCCGACCTGCTGGCTGGTGTTCACCATGGCCGATGCCACACCGGCGTACTGGCGGTCGACGCCGAGCGTCGCCGTCTGGATCGACGCCGGCATGATCGTTCCCATGGCGAGCCCCATGAGCATGAGGGGCGGCAGGATGTTCGCGGCGTACGTGCTCGACAGGTCGAGTTGTGTCATCCACGCCAGCGCAGCCGAGGCCATCACCATGCCGATCGGCACCAGCACCTTCGGCCCGAACCGCGGAACGAAGATGTTCGTGCCGAGCTGAGCGGCCAGCACGAGGCAGGCGATCATCGGCAGGAACGACAGGCCCGTGGTGATGGGCGAGAACCCCAGTGAGGTCTGCAGGTAGTAGGTCAGAAAGAGGAAGACGGCGAACATGCCCGACCCGGCGACGAACACCGACAGGTATGACGCACCGCGGTTGCGGTTCAGCACGATGGTGAGGGGCAGCAGGGGGTGCTTCGCGCGCTGCTGCCAGAGCACGAAGGCGATGAAGAGGATGCCGCTGGCGACCAGCATGCTCCAGGTCCAGAAGTCGCCCCAGCCGTTGGTCTCGGCGTTCGAGAACCCGTAGACGAGCGCGAACAGCGCGCCGGATACGAGCAGGGTGCCGGGAACGTCGAGCTTCGGGCGCTCACCGACCCGCTTGCCGAGCGCCGGCACGAAGATGATGGCGCCGATGACGGCGATGATGGCGAAGAAGACGTTGATGTAGAGGTTCCAGCGCCAGCTGAAGTCTTGGGTGAGGTACCCGCCGAGCAGCAGGCCGACGGCGCCGCCGGCACCGGCGATGGCGCCGAAGACACCGAACGCGCGGGCCCGCTCCTTCGGAATGGTGAAGGTCGTGGTCAGCACGGCCAGCGCGGTCGGCGCGAGCAAAGCTCCGAAGACGCCCTGCAAAGCACGGGCCGCGACGAGCGTGCCGAAGCTGTCGGCCGCGCCGCCCAGCGCCGAGGCCGCGGCGAACCCGATGAGGCCGATGATGAAGGCGCGCTTGCGGCCGATGAGGTCTGACACGCGCCCGCCGAGCAGCAGCAGGCTGCCGAACGCCAGCGAGTAGGCGGTCACCACCCACTGCCGGTCGCCGTTCGAGAAGCCGAGGTCGGCCTGTGCCGCGGGCAACGCGATGTTGACGACGGTCGCGTCGAGCACCACCATGAGTTGTGCGAGGGCAACGGTGGCCAGGGTGAACCAGCGACGTGACGATGCGGTCTCAGCCGCCGTTTTCTCCGACATGTTTGATAGCATATACGGTACTCACCAGTTTCGGATCTTAGAAGTTTCTGAAAGTGGAGGAGTTTTTCGCAGACGTTCCACACAGAAAGGCAGCCGCTGTAATGACGCAGATCGACGCCGCCGAGCTCACTCTCGCAGACACCTCCGACACTGCTCCCAAGCTCGGTCGCAAGCGCGACCACACCCGTGACCCCGAGATTCTGGATGCCGCACTCGACGTGCTCGCCGAGACGGGCTACGACGGCATGACCATCGACATGGTCGCCGCCCGCGCCAAGGCCGGCAAGGCGACGCTGTACCGCCGCTGGCCATCCAAGGCCCACCTCGTGCTCGACGCGGTCGCCTGCATGAAGCAGAGCGCCTACGAAGAGGAGTCACTGCCCGACAAGGGCACCCTGCGTGGCGATCTGGTGGCGATGATCAAGCCGCACTCGATCGAAGACGGCGAACGCAAGCTGCAGATCATGGCCGGTGTGATGTCGATGCTGTCGCGCGACCCCGGTCTGGCCGACGTGGTGAACGCCGCGATCGTCGAGCCACGGGCATCCGTCAACCGTCTGTTCATGAAGCGCGCCGTCGAGCGTGGCGAGATCTCGGCCGATGCCCCCATCGAGCTGCTCGCCCTGATCTCGCCGTCGATGGCGTCGTATCGCACGCTCATCACCAAGAAGCAGGTCGACCGCGACTTTCTCATCTCGATCATCGACGGGGTGATTCTGCCGGCACTCGGCATCGACCCGAAGGCCTGACGGGCCGCACGAACGACGAAAGCCGTCCCGCGAATGCAATCGCGGGGCGGCTTTCGGTTTGCCTGGTTACGCCTAGTGCGCGGCCACCAGAGGCAGGTCGTCACTGGCGTCTTCGGCCTGCGCCGTCGCGTGGGCGGCGTGTGCCGTCGCCGTGACCGTCGAGCGGCGCGTGTAGAGCAGAGCGGCGATGACCGCTCCGACGGCGAAGAACAGGGCGCCGTAGGTGTACGCCGTGTTGTAGCTCGCGATCGCTGCGTTCGAGACGACCTCGGCCGAGGCCGGGAGGTGCGACGTGACGTAGCTCGTCGCCGCCGTTGCAGCGAGCGTGTTGAGCAGCGCGGTGCCGATCGAGCCACCGACCTGCTGGCTGGTGTTCACGCTGGCGGAGGCGACTCCGGCGAACTGGCGGTTCACGCCGAGGGTGGCGGTCTGCATTGCGGCAGGCATGATCGAGCCCATCGCGAATCCGAGCACCAGCAGCGCCGGCAGGATGTTGCCCACGTAGGAGCTGTTCACATCGAGCCTGGTCAGCAACAGCATCCCGACCACGCCGATCACCATGCCGATCGGAACCATGAGCTTCGGGCCGAACCGCGGCACAAAGATGTTGGTCGACAGCTGCGCCGAGATGACGAGCATGATGATCATCGGCAGGAACGCGGTGCCGGTCTGAATGGGCGAGTAGTGCAGCGAGACCTCGAGGTAGTACGTCACGAAGAGGAAGATGCCGAACATGCCCGCACCGGCGATGAGCACCGAGAGGAACGAAGCGCCGCGGTTGCGGTCGAGAACGACGGCGAGGGGGAGCAGTGGATGCTTCGCCACACGCTGCCAGAGCACGAACGCGATCAGCAGCACACCGCTGGCCACGAGGAAGCCCCAGCTCGAGAACGAGCCCCAGCCGTCGGTCTCGGCATTCGAGAAGCCGAACACCAGCGAGAACAGGCCGGCCGACACGAGGATGGTGCCGGGGATGTCGAGCTTCGGGCGCGGCCCGGTGCGTGCGACGGTGGTGAGGAAGATCACCGCGCCGATCACCGCGATGATGGCGATGAAGACGTTGATGTAGAGGTTCCAGCGCCAGTTGAAGTTCTCGGTGAGCACACCGCCGAGCAGCAGACCCACGGCGCCACCGGCACCGGCGATCGCTCCGAACACACCGAAGGCCCGCGCACGCTCCTTCGGAATGGTGAAGGTCGTGGTCAGCACGGCGAGGGCGGTGGGGGCGAGCAGGGCTCCGAACGCTCCCTGCAGGGCGCGGGCGGCGACCAGGGTGCCGAAGCTGTCGGCGGCGCCACCGAGGGCGGAGGCGACGGCGAACCCGATCAGACCGATGATGAAGGTGCGCTTGCGACCCATAAGGTCGGAAAGGCGGCCGCCGAGCAGCAGCAGGCTGCCGAAGGCGAGGGAGTAGGCGGTGATGACCCATTGGCGGTCGGCGTTGGAGAAGCCGAGGTCGGCCTGGGCGGCGGGGAGGGCGATGTTGACGACAGTGGAGTCGAGAACGACCATCAGCTGGGCCAGGGCGACGACGCTGAGCGTCCACCACCGGCGAGAAGAAGCGACGGATGCTGCGGGAGATGGTTGAGACATAACCGCAACTCTATACGGTACTGTCGAGTTTCGGAAATGAACAGTTCCTGAATTTACCCGACGGAAACATACGGCCGGAGCCGACTTGATACTCAGCTCTGGACGCAACCGGCCCTGGCCGCCGTTCATTCCCGGCCCGGCCGGATCGGCCGGCGACTCGCATAAGGAGCGTCGGTTAAGCCCACGGGGAACACGCAGGGCACGCCCAGTCGCGCCCGGGTAACCTTAGCCAGTACGTGGTGACCAGAAAGGTGCCGGTTTTGCCTCAAGAACCGAAGAAAGACATGAGCCTCAGACGCATTTTCCGGTCTCCGATTCCGTATATCATCCTGGGCGCGATCGCGCTGTGGATCGGTTTCGGCCTGATCACGGGCTCTGGCTTCCAGCAGATCTCCACCCAGCAGGGGCTGCAGTACCTGAAAGACGGCAAGGTCTCTGAGGCCCTCATCGTCGACGGCGAGCAGCGCGTCGACCTGACCCTCACCTCGCCCGACGCCAAGTACGGCTCGAAGGTGCAGTTCTACTACGTGGCCCCCCGTGGCACCGAGGTCATCGACGCCGTCACCGCGGCTGCGCCCGCCGATGGGTTCAACGACCAGGTTCCGCAGACGAACTGGTTCGTATCACTGCTCGGAATCCTGCTTCCGGTCATCCTCATCGGCGCCTTCTTCTGGCTCATGCTCTCGGGCATGCAGGGCGGCGGCAACAAGGTCATGCAGTTCGGCAAGTCGAAGGCGAAACTCGTGTCGAAAGACACCCCCAAGGTGACGTTCCAGGATGTCGCGGGCAACGACGAGGCCATCGAAGAGCTCGAAGAGATCAAAGACTTCTTGAAAGACCCGTCGAAGTTCCTGGCGGTCGGAGCACGCATCCCCAAGGGCGTGCTGCTCTACGGCGCCCCCGGTACCGGCAAGACGCTGCTCGCCCGCGCCGTCGCGGGGGAGGCGGGCGTTCCGTTCTACTCGATCTCGGGTTCTGACTTCGTCGAGATGTTCGTCGGTGTCGGCGCGAGCCGTGTGCGCGACCTGTTCGAACAGGCGAAGCAGAACTCGCCCGCCATCATCTTCATCGACGAGATCGACGCCGTGGGCCGTCACCGCGGTGCCGGTATGGGCGGCGGCCACGACGAGCGCGAGCAGACCCTCAACCAGTTGCTGGTCGAGATGGACGGCTTCGACGTCAAGACCAACGTCATCCTCATCGCGGCGACGAACCGCCCCGACATTCTCGACCCCGCCCTGCTGCGCCCGGGCCGCTTCGACCGCCAAATCGGCGTCGACGCCCCCGACCTCAAGGGCCGCCAGCAGATCCTCGAGGTGCACGGCCGCGGCAAGCCCCTGGCTGCCGGCGTCGACCTCGAGGTGCTCGCCCGCAAGACGCCCGGGTTCACCGGCGCCGACCTGGCGAACGTGCTGAACGAGGCCGCGCTGCTCACCGCCCGCTCGAATGCGCAGCTGATCGACAACCGCGCCCTCGACGAGGCCGTCGACCGCGTCATGGCCGGCCCGCAGCGCCGCACGCGCATCATGCGCGACAAGGAGAAGCTGGTCACGGCCTACCACGAGGGCGGCCACGCCCTGGTGGCGACCGCCATGAACTACACCGACCCGGTGACGAAGATCACGATCCTGCCGCGAGGCCGTGCCCTCGGCTACACGATGGTGCTGCCGCTCGAAGACCGCTACTCGGTGTCGCGCAACGAACTGCTCGACCAGCTCGCCTACGCCATGGGCGGCCGTGTCGCCGAAGAGGTCGTCTTCCACGACCCGACCACGGGTGCGTCGAACGACATCGAGAAGGCCACGTCGACGGCCCGCAAGATGGTGACCGACTACGGCATGAGCTCGCACGTCGGTGCGGTGAAGCTCGGCAGCTCGTCGGGTGAGATGTTCCTCGGCCGCAACATGGGCCACGAGCGCGACTACTCCGACAGCCTGGCCGAACAGGTCGACGCCGAGGTGCGCGAACTCATCGAGGCCGCGCACGACGAGGCCTGGCAGGTGCTCAACGACAACCGCGACATCCTCGACCGCCTCGCCACCGAGTTGCTCGAGAAAGAGACCCTCGACCAGCACGAGCTGGCAGAGATCTTCAAAGACGTGCGGCACCTGCCGCCCCGTCCGCAATGGCTGTCGAGCGAGAAGCGCCCCGTCTCGTCGATTCCGCCGGTGGAGTTCGTGAAGGCCAAGCTGCCGATCGACCTCGGTTCGACCGACGGCGGCATCACGAGCGAGCCGGAGCCCGAGGCCAAGCCGAAACGCGCGCCGCAGAGCACGCCACGACCCGCAACAGCCTGACCCGCGCTTCGGCGGCGGTTCCGGCTCAACCTACCGACGGATATGGCCTGGCGACAGTGGATATGGCGCGAATAGAAGCCGCGGTGTTCGAGCTGCTCGAAGCCGTGGGCGAAGACCCGCGCCGCGCCGAGCTCGCCGAGACCCCCCGCCGAGTGGCCGGGGCGTACGCCGAGTTCTTCTCGGGCGTCGGGGTCGACCCGCTGAGTGTGCTCGGCGAGCTGTTTCCGCTCGAGCAGGCCGGTGCGACGCCCGAGCCCGTGCTGGTTCGCGGCATCCACTTCCGCTCGATCTGCGAGCACCATCTGCTGCCGTTCGTCGGAACCGCCCACATCGCCTACGTGCCGAGCGACCGGCTGATCGGTCTGGGCAGGCTGCCCGCGGTGGTCGACGTGCTCGCCTCGCGGCCCCAGTTGCAGGAGCGTCTCGGCGAGCAGATCGCCGAGACGCTCGCCGAGGGTCTGGATGCCCGGGGTGTTCTCGTGGTGCTCGAGGCCAGCCACGGCTGCGTCACGACGCGGGGCCCGCGCCAGATCGACAGCACCACGGTGACGGTGGCGAGTCGCGGATCGCTCGCCGAACCGGCCGCGCGCGCCGAGCTGATGGCCCTGATCGGCCGGCCCGACGCGCCCGCCCACGCCGGCGCGCCCGCCCCTGCTTCCCCAGCGGCTGCGGCCCACACGCCCGGCGGAGACCCCTCGTGACCGACGTCGGCGCCGCCTTCTCCCGGCGCCGCCGCCCCGACGACAGCGCCGACGACGTGCGGGTCACCTACGAGTCACTGCCCCACGGGCGCACGCTCATCATGGGCGTGCTCAACGTCACCACCGACTCGTTCAGCGACGGCGGCCGCTGGTTGCGCGCCGAAGCCGCCATCGCGCACGGCCTCGAACTCGCCGCGGCCGGCGCCGACATCATCGACGTGGGCGGCGAGTCGACGCGGCCCGGCGCTCGGCGCATCGCGGTCGCCGAAGAGCAGAGCAGGGTCGTTCCGGTCATCCAGGAGCTGGCCCGCCGAGGCCTCGCGGTGAGCGTCGACACGATGAACGCCTCGACCGCCGAGGCTGCGATCGGGGCCGGCGCCGTGCTCGTGAACGACGTGTCGGGCGGCCTCAGCGACGCGCAGATGGCCGAGACGATCATCCGTCTCGACGCGCCGTTCATCGTGTCGCACTGGCGCGGCCCCAGCGACACCATGAACAGCAGGGCGACCTACGGGAACGTGGTCGCCGAGGCCGGCGCCGAGCTCGAGTACCGGGTCGCCGAACTCGTGGTGCGCGGAATGAACCCCGACCGGATGCTCGTCGACCCCGGCCTCGGATTCTCGAAGAACTCGGCGCACAACTGGGCGATCCTCGGCCACCTCGACCGGTTCACCCGCATCGGGCTGCCCGTGATCGTCGGCGCCTCGCGCAAACGGTTCCTCGGCGAGCTCGTCGCCGAGGGTGCGCCGATGGAAGACCGTGACTTCGTGTCGGCCGTCACCGCGGCGCTGGCGGCGCAGCACGGTGCCTGGGCCGTGCGGGTGCACGACGTCGAGACCACGAAAGCCGCGCTCGCCGTGGCCGGGAAGTGGAAGGAGGGGGCTCGATGAGCGACCTCGGCCGGGCATCCGCTAGTCTGCCGATCGTGCCCTCTGAACCGACACTCACCCTGATTGCGGCCGAACCCGACACCCTCACCCTCACCGCACTGACCGTGCAGGCGCACCACGGGGTGTTCGACTTCGAACGCCGCGACGGCCAGCCGTTCGTCATCGACCTGACGGTGTGGCTCGACACCTCGGCGGCGGCGGCTGGTGACGATCTCGCCCAGACCCTGCACTACGGCGAGCTCGCCGAGGAGGTCGCCCAGGCGGTGGCCGGCGAGCCGGTCGACCTCATCGAGACCCTCGCCGAGCGGGTCGCTCGCGTGGTGCTGGCGCACCGGGTGGCGTCGACCGTTCGAGTCACCGTGCACAAGCCGGAAGCCCCCATCACCGTGCCGTTCGGCGACGTGTCGATCACCATCACGAGGAGCAGGGCATGAGGCAGGAGAAGCTGCGCGTGACGCTGCCCGCCGTCATCGCCCTGGGCAGCAACCTGGGCGACCGCGAGCAGACCCTGCGCGACGCGGTCGCCGAACTCAGAGCCGTCGACGGCATCATCGTCGACGCTGTGTCGAGCCTCTACGAGACCGACGCGCTGAAGCCCGAGGGCGTCGACCTGAGCGCGCCCGCCTACCTGAATGCGGTCATGGCCGTGCGGTCGGCCCTACAGCCGCACGAGCTGCTCGCCGCCCTGAACACCGTCGAGGAGAACCACGACCGGGTGCGGGCCGAGCGTTGGGGCGACCGCACCCTCGACCTCGACATCATCACGTTCGCCGGCATGGAGCACCACGACGATGCACTGACCCTGCCGCATCCGCGAGCCTTCGAGCGTGCCTTCGTGCTCGCGCCCTGGCACGAGATCGAGCCGAACGCCGAACTGCCCGGCCACGGGCCGATCGCCGCGCTGCTCGCCCAGACCTACGAGAGCCCTCGCCTCTACGCCCGGTGGCAGCGATGAAGCGCACGCGCCCGCTGACTCTGGTGCTGCTCGGCATCGTGGGCGGCGTCGTCGGCTTCTTCGTCGAGATCGCCCTCGCCTCGTCGGGCCAGCCCATCATCTCGCTGCCCATCTCGCTGTCGATCACGCTGGTCGCCGCCGGCGCCATCGTTGTGGTGCTCGCCGTGCCGATCGCCCGCGCCATCCGCGGCACCAACCCGAACCCGATCAATCCCTTCCGGGCGATGCGCATCGCCGTGCTGGCGAAGGCGTCGAGCATGGTCGGCGCCCTCATCGCCGGTGTCGGCCTCGGCGTGGTGATCTACCTGCTGTCGCGGGCGGTCGTGCCCGCGGTCGCCTCGCTCTGGTTGGCCATCGCCGCGACCATCGCCGGCGCCATCCTGCTCGCCTGCGGGCTGGTCGCCGAGAAGCTCTGCACGCTGCCCCCCGAAGACAAAGATCCCGACCACCGGCAGCCGCTGCCCGACCGCCGGTTAAGCTGATCGAGTGAGCGAATCCTCTGATTCCGGGCCGCTCTCGGCCGGCCTCGCAGGTCTTGCGGGCCCGGATGACGACTGGCAGCGGGTCAGTCCGAAGTACGTCGCCGTCGAGTTCGCCGCATCGGTGCTCGCCGGGCTGATCATGTCGGCCATCAGCGTGTTCTTCATCGTCGTCGCGGGCTGGTGGCTGGGCTGGTGGATGCTCGGGGCCTCGCTCATCGTCACGATCGTGCTGCTCGTGGTGGCGCCCCGGCGGGCCCGCGCGATCGGCTACCGACTGCGCGACGACGACCTGCTCATGCGCCGCGGCATCATGTTCTTCAGAATCGTGGCGGTGCCCTACGGCCGCATGCAGCTGATCGACGTGAACCGCGGGCCGCTCGGCCGGGCGCTGGGGCTCAGCGACCTCAAGTTCGTCACAGCGGCGGCGACGACCGCGGTGTCGATCCCTGGGTTGCCCGAGGAGGAGGCCGATGCGCTGCGCGACCAGCTGGTGGCGCTGGCCGAGACCCGGAGAACGGGGCTGTGAGCGACCAGCCGGCGCCGACGGCGGGGTTCGCGACGCGGCTCGCCGACGGCCAGTGGCACCGGCTCTACTGGGCCTCCCCGTTGCTGAAGGGCGGATTCGCCCTCGTCGCCATCCTGGGGTTCATCCTGGCCAACCTGAGAGAGCGGCTGGTCGACTTCTTCATAACGCCCGGACCGGGCCCGGGCGACGGCCCCGGCCCGGGCGACAACGGCGACATCGTCGCGCTGGTCTACGACCACGGCCAGACGGGTGTCGCGCTGCTCATCATCGCCGGCGTGCTGCTTCTGTCGATCGTCGCGTTCTCGGTGGCCTGGCGCATGCACACCTTCCGCATCAGCGCTGACGCGGTCGAGGTGCGCAGCGGCATCCTGTTCCGGCACAACCGGCAGGCCCGGCTCGACCGCATCCAGGGCATCCACATCACCCGGCCGTTCTTCGCGCGGCTGTTCGGAGCCGCGAAGATCGAGCTGAGCGTGGCCGGCCAAGACGCGAAGGTCGACCTGGCGTACCTCGGCTCGGGGCAGGTCGACGAGCTTCGGCGCGAGATCTTGCGGCGGGCATCCGGAGTTCAGCAGCAGGAGGCCGAGACGGTCGCGGCCGGTGCCGAGCAGGGCCTCGTGAACCGGCGCCTGCACGAACTGCTCGCGCCCGAGCTCGACCCGAGCTCGGCCCCGGCCGAGTCGGTGGTGAGAATCGCCCCACTGCGGTTGGTCGGGTCGCTGGTGCTGAGCGAGTTCACAGTGTTCCTGCTGGTGGTGGTCGCGGCGCTGATTCTGTCGGCGACCTGGGTGCACCACGGGCTCGTGCTCGTTCTGCTGCTGCCCAGCCTGCTCGGCTCGCTGGGCTTCTACGTGCGACGTTTCACGAAGTCGGTTCGCTACTCGATCGCCGCGACGCCCGACGGGGTGCGCGTCGGGTTCGGCCTGCTCACCACGAGCAACGACACGCTGCCGCCGGGGCGCATCCACGCCATCGAGGTGACGCAGCCACTGCTGTGGCGGCCGTTCGGGTGGTGGATGATCCGCATCAACCGTGCCGGCCACGCCTCGTCGCACGGCTCGGCCGGCCAGCACCACACCCTGCTGCTGCCCGTGGGCCGGGCGTCAGACGTCGACAAGGTGCTCGGCCTCGTGCTGCCCGGCCTGACCGGCGCCGAGACCCGGCATCTCGTCGTGGGCGGGCTCTCGGCCGCGCGCGGAGCAGGGTTCACCGCGACGCCCCGGCGCGCGATGGTGCTGCGGCCGTTCTCGTGGCGGCGCACCGGCTACGCGACCACCAGCGACGCCGTGCTGCTGCGCTCGGGGTTCTTCTGGCGCCGGCTGCGGGTGGTTCCGTTGGCCCGGCTGCAGAGCCTGCACGTGGCCCAGGGGCCGGTGCGACGGATGCTCGACCTCGCCGAGCTGCACTTCAACACCATTGCCGGGCCCGTGCGGGCCAGTCTCGGCGTGATCGATCGCGGCCTCGCGCTCTCGGCCTTCGAGTCGCTCTCGGCGGCGGCGGTGGCCGCCGCGGCATCGGACTCGTCTCACCGCTGGGCCGAGCATCCCGAACCTCCCACGCCTGCCGAGCACGCCGAGCGTCCCTCGCCTGCCGAGGACGCCGGGGCTCTCGAGCATCCCACGCCTCCCGAGCCCCTCACGATTGCAGAACACCCCCCGATCGGACGGATCGCATGACGCCGCAACCACAGCAACGATCGGGCCGGCTGGGCATCGGCATCATCGGCGCCGGGCGGGTCGGGCCCGTGCTGGGCGCCGCACTCGCGGGCGCCGGACACGCGATCGTAGGCGTCGCGGCCGTCTCGGAGGCGAGCCGTGAGCGTGCCGACGTGATGCTGCCCGGCGCGCCGATTCTCGACATTCCGTTGCTCATCGAGCGCAGCGAGCTCGTGCTGCTCGCGGTGCCCTCGACCGAACTCGCCGCCCTCGTCGACGGGCTCGCCGCCACCGGGGCGTGGCAGCCCGGGCAGCTCGTCATCCACACTGCGCCCGGCTTCGGCATCGGGGTGCTCGCGCCGGCCCTGGCTGCCGGGGCGATCCCGCTCGCCGTCCACCCGGCCATGTCGTTCACCGGTTCGAGCATCGACATCTCGCGCCTCGCCGGAACCTACTTCGCCGTCACCGCGCCCTCGCCGGTGCTGCCGATCGGGCAGGCACTGGTGGTCGAGATGGGCGGTGAGCCGGTCGTGGTGGCCGAGGCCGACCGCGCGGCGTATGCCGAGGCCATCGAGACGGCCACCACGTTCTCGAGCGCCATCGTCGACCAGGCCACGGGCATCCTGAGCTCGATCGGCGTGCCCTCGCCCGGCCGCATGCTCGCGCCGCTGGTGCGCTCGTCGGTCGAGAACGCCCTGCAGCGCGCCGTCGGTCCCATCGACCCGTTCACCGCGGCCGGCCTGTAGCCCGCCGTCGGCGCCGACGGGCGAGGCGGTGCGATGCAGCGGGTAACATCGTGTGGTGCGCCGGTCGGCCGCGACTCGTACGATCTCACCGTGCGGCTGACGTGCAGCCCACGAGGCGACGACAGCCTCGTGCAGAGAAGGAGTACCCGTGCCGACACTCGCTGTCACGATCGCTGACGTGCGCGCCCAAATCGCCGCCGCCCGCCAGGATGCCCGTGCCGCCGCCTCGGCGAACGCCGCCGACGCGCCCGGTGCCGGTTCGAACGCCGCCGCGCCCGCCGCCGCGCCCGCCGCAGCCTCGGCGAACGCCGCCGCGCCCGACGCCGGGGGCCGCCCCGCGACCGTCGCCCTCGTGCCCACGATGGGCGCGCTGCACGCCGGGCACCTCGCGCTCATCGCCCGCGCCCGCCAGATCGCCGACATCGTGGTCGTCTCGATCTTCGTGAACCCCCTGCAGTTCAACGAGAGCGAAGACCTCGAACGCTACCCCCGCGACGTCGACGCCGACCTCGCCACCATCGACGCGGCCGCCGCCGGTGCCGACACCATCGTCTTCGCGCCCAGCGCCCACGAGATGTACCCCGACGGCAAGACCCAGACCAAGGTCTCGGCGGGCACCGTCGGCACGCTGCTCGAGGGCCGCAGCCGCGCCGGGCACTTCGACGGCGTGCTCGTCGTGGTCAACAAGCTGCTCAACATCGTGCAGCCCGACGTGGTGCTCTTCGGCCAGAAGGATGCCCAGCAGGTGTTCGTGGTGAGCCGCATGGTGAGCGACCTGAACATTCCGGTCACGGTCGAGGTCGTCGAGACCGTGCGCGAGCCCGACGGGCTCGCTCTGTCGAGCCGCAACCGGTTTCTCGACGAGCGCGAGCGCCTCGCCGCGCGCGTGCTCTCGCACACCCTCGAAGCCGCCGAGTCGGCCGCCGACAGCGGAATCGACGCGGTCATCGCCGCCGCCCAGAGCGCGAGCATGGGCGAGCCGATGGTCGATCTCGAGTACCTCGCGGTGGTGAATCCGAAGACCTTCCTGCCCGTCGACGACGGCTACCACGGCAAGGCGACGGTTCTCGTCGCCGCCCGGGTCGGCGCCACCCGCCTCATCGACAACGAGCAGATCTACCTCGGCGGCTGACCCCCCCCCCCCCCGAGACGGTCGGTTTTGCGCAGAGGCACGCTATGACGTCGCATTCCGTGCGTTTGCGCAGAACGGCCCGCCGCGAGGGGTTCTGGGGCGGGCGTCGGGGGGTCGCGCGGCTCGCGTAAACTTGGGGCGACTTCAAGGAGTGCCCGACGCATGACCAGCAACCCCGAACATCCACTCGACGACGCAGCGGGCTCCCACGGGCATCCGTTCGCCCAACCGCCGGCGAACGCCGAACTGACCGGCGACGCCGCCCTGGCCGATTCGATCGCGAACGATGCCGCAGCTGAAGAGCGCGCGGCAGAAGAGGCGGCCGAGGCGGCCGCAGCCAGCGAGCAGCAGGTCATCCGCATGACCAAGCGCGAACGGATGCTCGAGCAGGGCCTCGAGGCGTACCCCGTCGGTGTGCCCGTGACCACCACCATTCCCGCCGTGCGGGAGAAGTGGGGCCACCTCGCCGCCGACGAGGTCTCGGGCGAGACCGTCGGGCTGGCGGGGCGCATCGTGCACCTGCGCAACACCGGAAAGCTGTGTTTCGTGTCGCTGCAGTCGGGCGACGGAACGCGCATCCAGGCCATGGTGTCGCTCGCCGCGGTGGGCGACGAGTCGCTCGCCGCCTTCAAAGACCTGGTCGACCTGGGTGACCATCTGTTCGTCAGCGGCGAGGTCATCTCGTCGCGCCGGGGTGAGCTCAGCGTGATGGTGACCGAGTGGCAGATCGCCTCGAAGGCGCTGCTTCCGCTGCCGAACCTGCACTCCGAGCTGAGCGAAGAGACACGGATGCGCGCCCGGTACCTCGACCTGATCGTGCGCGATGAGGCGCGAACCATGGTGCGCACCCGAGCCGCCGCCGTGGCCAGCCTGCGCAAGACATTCGCCGACCGCGCCTTCGTCGAGGTCGAGACGCCGATGCTGCAGACGATGCACGGGGGAGCGGCCGCGCGGCCGTTCTCGACGCACAGCAACGCGTTCGACACCGAGCTGTACCTGCGCATCGCGCCGGAGCTGTTCTTGAAGCGCGCCGTAGTGGGCGGCATCGACCGGGTGTTCGAGATCAACCGCAACTTTCGCAACGAGGGCGCCGACTCGACGCATTCGCCGGAGTTCGCGATGCTCGAGGCCTACGAGGCGTACGGCGACTACAACACGATGGCCGAACTGACGCAGACCCTGGTGCAGAACGCGGCGATCGCGGTCGCCGGCGGCACGACCGTCACGTGGGCCGACGGCACCGAGTACGACCTCGGCGGCGACTGGGACCGCATCAGCATGTACGGCTCGCTGAACGACGCCGTTGCTGCGAAGTACGGGGCTTCGGGCATCCACATCACCCCCGAGACCTCGACCGGGGAACTGCGCGCACTCGCCGACGCCGAGGGCGTCGAGGTGCACGTGCCGAACCACGGCAAGTACGTCGAGGAGCTGTGGGAGCACTTCGTCAAAGGCGACCTCGTGCGGCCGACGTTCGTCATGGACTTTCCGCTCGAGACGAGCCCCCTCACCCGTTCGCACCGGTCGACCGCCGGCGTGGTCGAGAAGTGGGATCTCTACATTCGCGGGTTCGAGCTCGCGACGGCGTACTCCGAGCTGGTCGACCCGGTCATCCAGCGCGAACGCTTCATCGAGCAGGCCCGCCTCGGCGCGGCCGGCGACGACGAAGCCATGCGCCTCGACGAAGAGTTCCTGCGTGCACTCGAGTTCGGGATGCCCCCCTCGGGTGGTCTCGGAATGGGAATCGACCGGCTGCTGATGGCCCTGACGGGTCTCGGCATCCGTGAGACGATCCTCTTTCCGCTGGTGAAGTGATGAGCGGATTCTTCGGCCTCGGTTCTGGCCCCGACGACCCCGACGCACCCGAGAAGACCCCGGAGGAGCTGGCGGCCGACGAGAAGCAGAAGCGCCAGCGGCTGGTCGCGGCGCGGCTCATTGTGGCGGGCGTGGGGCTGACCTTCCTCATCGTGGGGTTCGTCGAGTTCATCACCAAGACGAACTGAGCCCGGCTCGCCGCGGCACGGCGTAAGGTTGAAGCATCATGGACTTCTGGGCCGACTTCTCCGCACTGTTCCCGATGGTCGCCGTCGGGCTGCTGTTCTGGTTCATCATGCGCGCGCTCATCCGCAGTGACAAGACCGAACGCAAGATGCTGGCGAAGTACGAGGCCGAAGAGCGGGCCAAGCGCGGCCTGTGACTGTGTGGGGCCGGTCCCCGCCCGGCCTGTGACGAGTCAGGTTCCCGTGACGCGATACGGTAAAGGGTAGTTCGCCCACGCGTCAGGGAAGGTGCAGCCATCGACGGCTCAGAGATGATCGCCATCGTCATCGTTCTGCTGTTTCTGTTCGACCTCGGCGTTCGAATCACCGCCATCATCGTGGTACCCCGCAACCGTCGGCCGAGTTCGGCAATGGCCTGGCTGCTCGCCATCTTCCTGATTCCGTATCTCGGGCTGATCGTCTTCCTCCTCATCGGCAGCTACAAGCTGCCCAAGAAGCGACGCGACAAACAGCAGGCGATCAACGACTTCATCATCGAGACCACCGAGGGTATCGACCAGGTCTCGAACGATCATCCGTGGCCCGCGTGGCTGCGATCGGTGGTCGAGCTCAACCGCCACCTCGGGGCGATGCCGCTCGTCGGGGGTAACAAGGCGCGGCTGATCGGCGACTACGCCCAATCGATCGCCGAGATGACGGCCGATGTGAACACCGCGACCCGCTTTGTGCACTGCGAGTTCTACATCATGTCGTACGACTCCGTGACCGCGCACTTCTTCGACGCGCTGGAGAACGCGGTGAAGCGCGGCGTGACGGTTCGGGTGCTGCTCGACCACGTGGCATCCATTCGGTCGCCCGGGCACCGCAAGACCATCCGGCAGCTCAAAAAGATGGGTGTGAGCTGGAACTTCATGATTCCGGTGCAGCCGCTGAAGGGCAAATGGCAGCGGCCCGACCTGCGCAACCACCGCAAGGTGCTCGTGATCGACGGGCGCATCGGCTACATGGGTTCGCAGAACATGATCGACCGCAGCTACAACAAGCGCGTGAACAGGCGGCGCGGGCTGCAGTGGAAAGACATCATGACCCGGGTGCAGGGCCCGATCGTCAACGGGCTGAACGCCATCTTCATCACCGACTGGTACAGCGAGACCAACGAACTGCTCGTGCGCGAGACCGAGGCGATCACCCCGGGCGTCGTCTTCGACACCGACGACGCGCTCGACTGTCAGGTGGTGCCGAGCGGACCGGGGTTCGACGGCGAGAACAACCTGCGGCTGTTTCTGGCGCTGCTCTACTACGCGCAGAAGCGCATCATCATCACGTCGCCGTACTTCGTGCCCGACGACTCGATGCTCTACGCGATCACCACGGCGACGCAGCGCGGGGTCGAGGTGCAGCTGTTCGTGTCGGAGATCGGCGACCAGGCCCTCGTGTACCACGCGCAGCGCTCGTACTACGAGGCGCTGCTGAAGGCCGGGGTGCAGATCTGGATGTACCAGGCCCCGTACATTCTGCACGCCAAGCACTTCACGATCGACGATGACGTGGCCGTGATCGGCTCGAGCAACATGGACATCCGCTCGTTCAGCCTCAACATGGAGGTGTCGATGATGGTGCGCGGCGCCTCGTTCGTGCGCGACCTGCGGGTCGTCGAAGACGGCTACCGCGCCCAGAGCCGCGAGCTCACCCTCGAGGAGTGGAACCGGCAGCCGCTGCGCTCGACGATTCTCGACAACCTCGCGCGCCTCACCTCCGGGCTGCAGTAGCGCACACTCTGCGCGTGGGGCATCGTGTGGGCCCGACGTGCGACATGCGCGGATGGCGACGACGCCCTTCCGGCCCACCGGGTCACGGGCGGGGCTTGAGGCGCACGGTGGGCAGGGCGGGGGCCGGCAAGGGGCCGCCCTCGTGGTCGTGGGTCGTGCCCGGCAGGGTCGCGACGAAGAGGTCGTCGAGTGCTGCGGGCGGCGCGCCGTCGCCGATCGCCTCCGCCTGCCAGGCGGCACGGTAGGCCACGACCTCGTCGTGGCTGCGGCCGACGAAGTTCCACCACATCAGAATCTGTTCGCCGAGAGGTTCGCCGCCGATGAGCAGCACCCGCGCCGGGGCGTCGCCGGCCGTGACGGTGAGGGTCGTGCATCCGGGGGCCACGTACGCCAGTTCGTGCGGCCGCACCTCGCGGTTCAGGATGCTCACCGTGCCCGCATCGACCAGAACGCCGTGCTCGTGCGTCGCCTCGACGGGCAGCTCGACCGAGGCATGAGGCGGCAGATCGATCTGCGCGGCCACCAGCGCGCTGAACGTCAGCGCCTCGGCCTCGATCGCGCCCAGTCGCCCCAGGAAGAGCTGCACGTCGGCGTCACCCAGCCGCACCCTCTTCGACACGTGGCTCTCGAACGACGGCAGCCGGTGCCGGGCGTCGTCGGGCAGGGCGACCCAGAGCTGGGCACCGTGCAGCACATCGGTGCCGGGCGTCGAGACCTCGGAGTGGCTGATTCCGCGGCCCGCCGTCATGAGGTTGAGCTCGCCCGGCCGAACGAGGGCGTGGCTGCCGACGCTGTCGCGATGCTCGATCTCGCCCTCGAACAGCCACGACACGGTCTGCAGCCCGGTGTGCGGGTGGGGCGGAACGTGCATTCCACCCGTGGCGGCGACCCGTTCGGGGCCGTAGTGGTCGAGAAAACACCACGCGCCGATCATGGTGCGTGCCTTGCTCGGCAATGTGCGGCGAACCGTCATGGCACGAGGGCCGCCGAGGGGCACCTCGCGCGGCTCGATGATCTCGACGAGCTCGGCGAGCCCGGCTGTGGCGGTGGCCTGGCCATTCGAGCACTCGGTCACTTCAGCGGGGTCGCGTTCGAGGTTGCTCACCAAGCAAATCTAACCCTCGGTATGCTGTGCACGGTCGGCAGGAGAGCAAGTGAGCATCGCAGCAACGGTTCTGGCGCAGCAGTCGGCGGCACAGGCAGCAGGCCAGACGACCAGCCAGATCATCGCGCTGGCGCTCACGGTGCTGACGATCGTCGGTATGTGGCTGACCTTTCGTAAAGCCGGCAGGCACGGCTGGGCGGCGATCGTGCCCGTCTACAACCTCTACACGATGATCACGATCACCGGGCGGTCGGGATGGTGGCTGCTGCTCTTCCTGGTTCCGCTGGTGAACATCGTGCTCTACATCGTGATCGTGCTCGACCTCGCCGCCGCCTTCGGGCGGGGCACGTTGTTCGGCATCTTCGGGTTGTGGCTGTTTCCGTTCATCGGCTTTCCGGTTCTGGGTTTCGGCCGAGCGCAGTTCGAAGGCACGCCGCTTTTCTGAACGGTGGTTTGCGTCTGCTAAGTTGTGCAGACAGCAGCGGCCGACGAGGGCCGCGGGTTCGACGGGGGAAATGTGAACGCACCATTCAAACTGGCCTTTTCGCGCGCGCGGGTCGCCGCAGGGGCGGCCGCCGTGGCGGTCGTCGTGGGCTCGGTCGTCGCCGCCTCGCCGGCGTTCGCCGCGGCAGGGCCGTCACACGCCGCCGCCACCTCGGCAGCGTTCGCGACGTCATCGTCTGCGGCGACCGATCTGACTCCGGTGCAGCCGCTCACGCCGCCCGAGATCGTCACGCCGCCGCACGACCAGATCGTCGTGCCGTCTGACCAGACGCCCCCGCCCGGAAGCAGTGCAGAGCGGCTCGCTCCGCAAGACGAGCATTCGGCTGCCGACACGGCCAGCTTTGTCGGCACCGTCACCGACCGCAGTTCTGCGCAGCCGGTGTCGGGTGTCGAGGTGGTCTCGGTCAGCGTCGACGCTGCCAACCACGGAACGGTCGAAGGCACGGCCACGACCGACGCCTCCGGCCACTTTTCGATTGTGAGTCTTCCGGTCGGCACGTACTACATCGAGTACATCGATTCGCGCGACTCGCAGCAGCCGTCGTACCAGTGGTACGGGGCTACCCGCACCCAGCAGGGCGGCACGAAGTTCATCGTCGACGCCGGAGACCAGGAGCTGGCCGACTGGGCCCTCGTCGCCACCGGCAATGTCACCGGACACGTCACCTGCACCACCTGCACCTCTGCGCCCGACCCGGCGACCACCACGGTCTACATCGGCATCTCCGACCCCACGCCGACTGACCCGTACAACTACACCTTCGTCGACCACGGCGCGCCCGGCGCAGACGGGAGCTTCACCTCCGACTCCATCTGGACCGACGGCAACTATGTCACGTTCGTGAAGTACACCGGCGCCACCCCGCTGAAGTTCAGCCAGTGGTCGTACAGCACGCAGTACGCCATCACTGCCAACGCCGTGACGACGAACGACGTCATCGAGGCTCTGCACATCGATTCGGTCAGCGGCATCGACGCGGCGGTCAACTCCGATGTGAACGCCCTCTACTACGACTTCCTCACGCGGCTGCCGAACAGCTCGGATGTGGCGTGGTGGGGCGGCCAGATCCAGCAGGGCGCCAACCCGAGCATCGTCTCCGACGGCTTCGTCGGCAGTGACGAGTACCGGCTGATCCGTATCGACGCGGCCTATCAGAGCATCCTGGGCCGGCCCGCCGAACAGGCCGGGCGGCTGAACTGGCTGTCGGCGATGAAGTCGGGCGGCATCACCACGGATGACATCGAGACGTCGCTGTACGCGTCGCAGGAGTACTACCTGCAGCACGGCAACACCGACAAGGGGTTCGTGACCTCGCTGTACCAGACCCTCCTGCACCGCGACGGCACCGACTCGGACTACACGTTCTGGGCGAACCTGGTACAGCAGCACGGGCGGGCCTGGGTCATCGCACAGTACTGGGACTCCACCGAGACCATCAGCGAACGCGTCTCGGCGATGTACAACCTGTACCTCGGCCGCACCCCCGACGCGGCGGGTCTCACGAACTGGGTCAACGTCGCCCTGCAGATCGGCGACTCGGGCCTGCGCTCGGCCTTCACCAGCAGCGACGAGTACTTCATCCGTTCGCAGTACCGCTTCTCGGAGCAGTAGACGGCAGAGAGCAGTAGCGGAGCCGCGAGGTGATCGCCTGACCCCACGTCTCGTCGACGGTCAGGCGATCACCTCGATCTCGTCGAGCACCAGGTTCGTGAAGCCGTGGGCGAGCAGGTCGGAGGCCAGCGCCTTGTCGACGACGTAGGCCCGTGGCCACTGCTCGATGCGGAACAGGGCGGGAGCGCCGCGGAGCTTCGCCGGATCGAGCACGAACCGGTCGACTCCGAGCACGCGGTCTCGGCGCCCGTGCCAGTAGTCGACGACGCTCTCGTCATGGTTCAGGCAGTCGAGGGCGCCCAACGGGTTGACGAACACATAGTCGTCGCTGACGGGGCTGTTCTGGTGGTCGACCAGGGTGAAGTCGAAGAACTCCATCGGCGCCCCGGCGCAGTGCCGGGCGATGACGTCGGCGAGGGCGCGGGTCACGAGCAGGAAGCTGTGCGTGTTGCCGAGCAGCGAGCGCAGCCCGAGGCCGGGTTCGTCGGGTGACATCAGCATTCGGGCATCCGTCGGGAAGGCGTCTGCGGCGCTCTCACGCCTCCATTCACGCCATCTCACCATAGTCGACGAATGCTCAGAGATGTCAAGTCCGCCCGCCCAATGAAATACGGCGGCACACCAATCTGCTCAGGGCGAACAGAGCCACCTCGGGGGCCGGTGGTCGTTAACCTTTATGTACCGGATACCGTCTCTGCCCCGGTACCCAAGGAGTGCGCATGTTTGAGAGATTCACCGACCGAGCCCGTCGCGTCGTCGTTTTGGCCCAAGAAGAAGCCAAGATGCTGAACCACAACTACATCGGTACCGAGCACATTCTGCTCGGCCTCATCCACGAGGGCGAGGGTGTCGCCGCCAAGGCGCTCGAATCGCTCGGTATCTCGCTCGACGCCGTGCGCGAGCAGGTGCAAGACATCATCGGCCAGGGCCAGCAGCAGCCGACGGGTCACATCCCGTTCACGCCGCGGGCCAAGAAGGTGCTCGAGCTCTCGCTTCGCGAGGCCCTGCAGCTCGGCCACAACTACATCGGTACCGAGCACATCCTGCTCGGTCTCATCCGCGAGGGCGAGGGCGTCGCCGCCCAGGTTCTCGTGAAGCTCGGCGCCGACCTCAACCGCGTGCGCCAGCAGGTCATCCAGCTTCTCTCGGGTTACCAAGGCAAGGAGGCTGTTGCTGTGGGAGGCAACGACCAGGCTCCCGACAAGGGGTCGCAGATTCTCGACCAGTTCGGCCGCAACCTGACGCAGGCCGCTCGCGACAACAAGCTCGACCCGGTCATCGGGCGCGAGAAGGAGATCGAGCGAGTGATGCAGATTCTCTCGCGCCGGTCGAAGAACAACCCCGTGCTGATCGGTGAGCCCGGCGTCGGCAAGACCGCCGTCGTCGAGGGTCTCGCCCAGGCGATCGTTCGCGGCGACGTGCCAGAGACGCTGAAAGACAAGCAGCTCTACACGCTCGACCTCGGCTCGCTCATCGCCGGCTCGCGCTACCGGGGCGACTTCGAAGAGCGTCTGAAGAAGGTCACCAAAGAGATCCGCACGCGCGGCGACATCATCACGTTCATCGACGAGATCCACACGCTGGTGGGTGCGGGTGCCGCCGAAGGCGCGATCGATGCCGCGAGCATCCTGAAGCCTCTGCTCGCCCGCGGTGAACTGCAGACCATCGGTGCGACCACGCTCGACGAGTACCGCAAGCACTTCGAGAAGGATGCCGCGCTCGAGCGCCGGTTCCAGCCGATTCAGGTCGCCGAGCCGTCGTTGCCCCACGCCATCAACATCCTGAAGGGGCTGCGCGACAAGTACGAGGCGTTCCACAAGGTCTCGATCACCGACGGCGCCATCGTCGCCGCGGCGAACCTGGCCGACCGGTACGTCTCCGACCGCTTCCTGCCCGACAAGGCCATCGACCTGATCGACGAGGCCGGCGCGCGCCTGCGCCTGTCGATCCTCTCGGCCCCGCCCGAGCTGCGCGAGTTCGACGAGCGCATTGCGCTGGTTCGTGGCCGCAAGGAGGCCGCGATCGAGGAGCAGGACTTCGAGAAGGCAGCATCGCTGCGCGACGAGGAGAAGAACCTGCTCGGCGAGCGTCTGCGCCTCGAGAAGAAGTGGAAGTCGGGCGACGTGAAGGCGTCGGGCATCGTCGATGAGGGGCTGATCGCCGAGGTTCTGGCCCAGGCCACGGGCATCCCGGTGTTCAAGCTCACTGAAGAAGAGTCTTCGCGCCTCATGTTCATGGAGAAGGCGCTGCACGAGCGTGTCATCGGGCAGGAGGAGGCCATCGCGGCCCTCTCGCGCACGATCCGCCGCACGCGGTCGGGCCTGAAAGACCCGAAGCGCCCCTCGGGCTCGTTCATCTTCGCCGGCCCCACGGGCGTCGGCAAGACCGAGCTCGCCAAGGCGCTCGCCGAGTTCCTCTTCGACGATGAGAACGCCCTGATCTCGCTCGACATGAGCGAGTACGGCGAGAAGCACACCGTCTCGCGGCTGTTCGGTGCCCCTCCCGGGTTCGTCGGCTTCGAAGAGGGCGGCCAGCTCACCGAGAAGGTGCGCCGCAAGCCGTTCAGCGTGGTGCTGTTCGACGAGATCGAGAAGGCTCACCCCGACATCTTCAACTCGCTCCTCCAGATTCTGGAGGAGGGCCGGTTGACCGATGGCCAGGGCCGCGTGGTCGACTTCAAGAACACCGTGATCATCATGACGACCAACCTCGGTACGAAAGACATCACGGGTTCGCCGATCGGCTTCCAGTCGCAGACCAACGTCTCGACGTCGTACGACCGCATGAAGGGCAAGGTCAACGAAGAGCTGAAGAAGCACTTCAAGCCCGAGTTCCTGAACCGCGTCGACGACACGATCGTCTTCCCGCAGCTGTCGAAAGAAGAGCTGCTGCAGATCGTCGACCTGTTCATCGGCCGCCTGCGTGACCGTCTGCTCGACCGTGACCTCACGATCGAGCTGTCGCTCGCCGCGAAAGAGCGCCTCATCGAGGTCGGGTTCGACCCGTCGCTCGGTGCCCGCCCGCTGCGTCGCGCGATGCAGAACGAGGTCGAAGACCGGCTCTCCGAGCGCATCCTCATGGGTGAGCTCAACGCCGGTGACCACATCTACACCGACTTCGTCGACGGGGAGTTCACCTTCCTGACCACGTCGCCCGAACCCCTGGCGGCCATCACCGCCGAGGGTGCCGGCGCAGAGGCCATCGTCGCGGAGTAGCGGGGCCGGGCATCCGGTGGCCTGATGGCCTCGGGATGCCCGACCCACCGCCGCTCGAAAGGGCCGGTCACTTCGGTGGCCGGCCCTTTTTCGCGCCCGCGGGCCGTCGTTTGCGATACTTCTGACATGCCGCATTACCTCGAAGACCTGCAGGCGGGCCAGACGTTCGTGACGCCCGGAAAGACCATCACCGAGGCCGAGGTGGTGATGTTCTCGGCCCTGACGAACGACAACAACCAGGTGCACACCGACGTCGAGTTCGCGAAGAACACCCGCTTCGGGCAACGCCTGGTGCAGGGGATGTTCGTGGCGTCGCTCGCGATCGGGCTGATCGCCCGCACGGGGGTGTTCGAGGGCAGCGCCGTCGCGCTGCTGAACGTCGACGGGTGGCGGTTCGAGCATCCGGTGTTCATCAACGACACTGTGACGTGCACGGTCGACATTCTCTCGACCCGGCTGACGAGCAGCGGGCGAACCGGTGTGGTGGAGCGACTGGTGACGGTGCGCAACCAGAACGGAGTGGCGGTGCAGTCGGGGCGCATGGACATTCTGGTGCTGACGCGGGCCGAGGCCGTCGCGGGCTGAGCTGCTGCGAGGCCCTGGCGTCACCGTTTTCGGTTTCGGGGGATGGGCTGGGAGGATGGGGGGATGACGAGTGCAGACCTGTCCGCTGTTCGCCCCCCAGCCGGGTCGATCACGGTCAGGCGCGCGCGCACGTCGGATGTGCCGTGGATTCAGCGACTCGTCGAGCCGCTCGTGCAGGAGCGCATCCTGCTCGGCAAAGACTCGGTGGTGTTCTACGAGGCGGTGCAGGAGTTCCGCATCGCCGTCGACGACGCCGGCACGCCCATCGGCTGCGGTGCGTTGCACGTGTTCTGGGAAGACCTCGGTGAGGTGCGCACCCTCGCGGTCGACCCCGCCTGGCTCGGCCGTGGCGTCGGCCACGCGTTGCTCGACGCGATCGAGGTGGATGCCCGCGAACTCGGTCTCTCGCGCCTGTTCTGCCTCACGTTCGAGGTCGCCTTCTTTGAACGCAACGGGTTCGTGGCGTCGCCGCTCGCGCTCGTCGACCCCGAGGTGTACGCCGAACTCGTGCGCTCGCCCGACGAGGGTGTCGCCGAGTTTCTCGACCTCGCCCGCGTGAAACCGAATACCCTCGGCAACACGCGCATGCTCAAGCACCTCTGACTGCTGCAGGTGGCCGGCTACGAGGTGTGCGTCTGCTACCTGACCCGCGTTCGGCCAGACGGGCGGCGCGAGGTTCTGCTGGGCCGCAAGCGCACCGGGCTCGGCCTCGGCAAGATCGTCGGCCCGGGCGGCAAGGTGGAGCCCGGCGAGAGCCCCATCGAGGCGATCGTTCGCGAGGTGAGGGAGGAGACGGGCATCCACGTGGCTGCGGATGCCCTGCGGCAGGTCGGGCGGCTGGAGTACGGGTTTCCGTTCCGCGAGGGGTGGAGCCAGAACTCGACCGTGTTCGTCGGGGAGCAGTGGCAGGGCGAACCCGTCGCGTCTGACGAACTGCAGCCGACCTGGTTCTCGGTCGACGCGGTGCCCTTCGATGAGATGTGGGACGATGCGAAGTACTGGCTGCCGGCCGTTCTCGCGGGCGACGGGGTGCACGCCTGGTTCACCTTCGCGGCCGACAACCAGACGGTGGCGGAGTCGAGCCTGCCGCTCGCCTGACGGCGTCAACCGAGGTTCAGCCGCAGAAACGAGACGAGGTCATCGGCGGCCCGGGTGGCCACGCGGATGATCGTGGGGTAGGTGACCCAGCCGTGGGGCGCCTCCGGGTAGTCGATGAGCGTCACGTCGGTTCCGTCGCCGGCCAGGCGCCGCGCGTACGCCAGGCCCTGGTCGTGCAGCACATCGTGCCCACCCAGCTGCACGAGGGCCGGTGGAAGGTTCGCGAGCGTTGCGGCGCGCAGGGGTGCGGCCCGGGCATCCGTTCGCGCCGGCGCGTCGCGTTCGGCTCCGAGATAGTAGTCGAGAAACGCGACCATGTCGGCCTGGTGCAGCACGGGGCTGCGAGCATTCGAGCGCATCGATGCGTCGTCGAGCACCGTGTCGGTGACGGGATAGATTAGCGCCTGCGCCGCGATGCGCGGTAGTGATCGCGCGGGGCCGCCGGAGTCGGGCGAGTCGCCGTGGGCTGATGGCGGTGCGGGTGCCGTGTCGCCGCCGTGGGATGGCGCGGTGCTCGCCCTGTTCGCGTCGCGAGCCAGAATCGAGAGCACCGCCGCGAGGTTGCCGCCCGCGCTGTCGCCGAAGACGGAGAGCCGGGCCGGGTCGGCACCCAGTTCGGCCGCATGGTCGGCGACCCACGCCAGGGCCGCGAGGCTGTCGTCGACGGCCGCCGGAAACGGGTGCTCGGGCGCCAGCCGGTAGTCGACCGCGACGACGACGGCGCCGAGCTGCGCCGCCACGCGCGACGGCAGCCAGTCGCACATGTCGAGGGCGCCGAAGAGCGTCCAGCCGCCGCCGTGCAGGTACATCGCGATCGGTAGGGGTGGCGCGCCGGCGGTGGGCAAGTGGGCCGGCTCGGCAGTGCGGGGGCGGTAGATGCGAATCGGGATGCCCGTCGAACTGCCGGGCGCGGGCGGGATGGTTCGATCATCCGTCGTCACGCGGGGGTCGCGCGCACCGAACAGCAGGCGACGAACGGGTGCCGGAACGTGCTGCATCGTCTGGTTGTGCGTGATGTCACCCGGGCTCATCGTGGCGATGTGCATCGACCGGAACCGGTTCATGAACCACCCCCACGCCCGCACCCGCAGCGGCATCGTTGTGGGTGCTGCCGGTGCCCCGCCCGTCACGGCGACCACTGCGGGTCGGTCAGGCGCGGCGATCGCGGCACCGCGCCCTGAGGCAGCCCGGCGCTGAACACCGAGAGGGCGACGTCGCTGCGGCCGAGCGAGAGGCGCTTGCGAAGCAGGCCGTGGGCCAGGGGCGAGTCGATCAGCTCGGAGTGCGGCGACACCGCCAGACCGCGGGCGTGGGCGTGCAGCCACAGGCGTTGTAGGGCGCGGCCGGCCTGCAGGGCATCCGGTTCGCTGACGCCGATGCGGCTGTCCATGGCCGCTGTGATGCGCGTGGTGTCGTCGGCCGCGGCGAGGCGTGCGTTGGCAACGAGAACGAGGTGGGTGGGGGAGTCGGGTGAGCTCTCGGCGAGCGACAACTCGAGCGGGCGCAGGCTGCGCGCCCGCTCGAGCGACTCCGACGCCCGGCCGACCATGCCCGCCGCCGCCAGCACCGGATCGCGCAGTCGCGCATACCGCGTGGCGGGCGCGGCCAGCCGGGCGAGGGGGCGCGGGATGCCCAGCATCACATCGGTCATGCCGTCGAGGGTGTACCGCGGGTGCGCCGGGTCGAGTCGCAGCCACTGCAGCAGCTCGCGCGCAATGCTGCGGCGCGATCCGGTGAAGGCGATGCCGAGGCGGCTGAGGTACGCCATGGCCCGGTCGTCGAGGCGGCGCAGCGAGAGCCACGGGGGCAGGTCGACATCGCCGAGGTTGTTCCAGGTCTCCGGATGCCCGGCGAGCCGCCCCCGGTAGACGGCGCGCCGGCGCACATCGTCGGGGGTGAAGGCAGAGCTGGCGGTGTTCGGGGTCTGTTCGACCAGCCGCAGGCGCACGACCGGCGCGTCGGGATCGGCCGGGCCGGTGACGGGCAACTCCTGCAGCCGAAGCAACGGCTCGAGCGTCTCGACCTCCACCCCGAACCCGGCCGCCGCCGCTCCGATGCTGAAGCTTTCGACCCAGGCGCCGATCGACAGCACCACGTCGCGAAAACTGGGGTCGCCGGCTGGCAGCGTTCGGCTCGGCACGATGGCGACCTCGACGCACAGCGCATCGTCGGCGTCGCGAGTCGGGCTGGTGCCCCCGCCCTCGTCGCGAGTCGGGTTGGTGCCCTCGCCCTCGTCGCGAGTCGGGTCGGTGCCCTCGCCCAGCGCCTCCGCCTCGGCTGCGGGATGCGGCGCCCGGCTCACCACGCGCGGCGACCAGGGCTGCGTGTTGTGCGGCGACGGCGACCGGCTGGCGAGCAGCACCAGCTCGTCGAGCAGCGAGCGGGTGACGGCCGCGGCGGGGCTCGCGGCGGGGCTGGCTGCCGAGTCGGTATTCGCCACAGGGTCGCGGCGTGAGTTGGGGCCGCCACTCGATGTGGCGTTTGTGGGTGGGGCGGTACCGCCGTCTGACGTGGCGTTTGCGCGTGGGGTGGTACCGCCGTTCGATGTGGCGTTTGCGGGTGGGGTGGTGCCGGTCATCCGTCAGCCTCCAGAGTGTGGGGAGCCGGCACGGGCCGGCGGTAGAACGTGTAACCCTGAAGCGGGTGGCCGCCGAAACGCGCGAACTGGGCGGTCGATGCAGGGTTGTCGCGGGCGATGTAGGTGCTGCGCAGCGACCGGTAGCCGCCCTCGCGCAGGTTCACCTGCAGCTGTCTGCTCAGCAGGCTCAGGATGCCCTGCCCCTGCCGCGACGGATCGGTGCCCTGAATCACCAGCACGGCATCCCGCCGGTACCGCGAGCGCGTCGCCAGGAGGCGCAGCTGGGCGGCGAGGTTGAGACGGCCGCCGACCCTCTGCACGAATTCGGTGATGTCAGGGATGACGAGGATGAACGCCAGGGCCTGACCGGAGCGGGCATCCCGAGCCAGCAACAGCAGGCGCTCGTCGAGCAGGAAGGCGAGGCCGTCGGTGGCGGCCGCCATCTCGGCCGGGGTGATGGCGGTGTAGTAGGGCAGCTGGTCGAACGAGGCGTTGAGCAGCCGCAGGAGCTCCGGCACGAGTGACGCCATGCGGCGCCGGCTGCCGTATTCGAGGCGCACGCCCGCGGCGCTGTATTCGGCCTCGGTCGGCGCGGTCGCGTCGGGCGAGGGGGTGACGATCCACGTGTCGGCGATGCCCCAGCCCTCGAAGCCGGCCCGTTCGTAGGCCGCGGGCACCCAGGCCGGGTTCCAGCCCGAGTCGACGAACCCCCGCTCGTCGAACCCCGACGTGATGACACCGCCCGACTGGTTCGGCAGCAGCGACACGGGGCCGAACAGCGCCTCGGCGCCCGTCTCGTGGGCACGCTGCTCGAGGTGGGCGAAGAGGGCGTCGGCGGCGGGCGGGTCGGCGAACTCGGTTGCTCCGAAGAGCAGCAGTCGCTCGCCGAGCTTGGCATCGAGGCGGGCGTCGGTGTGCACCGTGCTGCGGCCGACGACCGTGCCGCTGTCGTCGCGGGCCACGACGAACTCGATCGGCTCGGGATGCGGGCTGCGCCCGGTGAACCACGACCGGATGCTCGACTCCAGCAGCGGCACGTACAACGGGCTCGGCCACAGCCGCAACGGTAGCGCGATGAACTCCCGCAGCGCCCGCTCGTCGCCGACTCGCTCGACCCGTATCGTCATCCGGCCTGCCCGCCCTCGGTGGTGTCGGGTGCGGCGTGGTCGCCGTCGAATCGCGCCGCGCGGCCGTGATCGGCGCGCCCGGTCTGGCCGTTGTTGTCTCGCCCGGCGGCCATGCCCCCGGCAGCGGCGGCGCGCGTGGTGACCACGCCTGCGGTGGCGGCGGCCGGGGCCGAGTGCAGCCGGATGTAGCCGCCGGTGCCGTGCTTCGTGCCGTCGGTGATCCACTGCATGAGGTGGCGGTGGGCGGGCATCCGGGCGAAGCCGAGCAGATCGTCGCGCGTGGCGAAGAAGGCGAGAGTGCCGAGGGTGAAGGGCGGCTCCCAGTAGACGGTGTGCCAGACGTACCCGGGCAGGCGGCGCATGCGGGCGATCATCGGGTACCAGGTGCGCGACAGCGTGACCAGCGCCGCCGGCCCGCGGTACTTCGTGGCGCCCACGAACATGGCCTGCGCCTCGGTGACGGCCCTGCCGCCGCGCCCGGTGATCAGCGGAGCCGAGACGTGCGGTTGTGCGGGGGGTCGCGTGGCGGTGCCAGACGCGACGAGGGGCGGGGTGCGGCGTCGGGATGCCTCGGACGAGGTGGGGGTGAAGTGCTCGATGTGGGCCATGACGTTGCCCTCGGCTCGCCAGACTCCGTTGCTGTAGCCCGTCGGCTCGGCGTGCAGCAGCTGCACGCTGCCGGCGGCGGCGGACGTTCGGGCGACGAACGCCTCGGCGCTCGCGACGGAGGCGAAGAACACGAGCACGCCCGGCACCCCACGACGCCTGAACGTCTTGTGCCACACGTATCCGGGCGCCGCCGACACCTTCGACGGCACGGTTCGCACCTGCGCCAGGCCGGTCGCGTCGACCGGCAGCCCCACGGGCCCCCGGCGCTCGCCGCCGGGGCCCGCGGATGACCCGAACTCGACGATCACGACGGCCGCGGCGCGCCCCTGCTTCGGCGCCTTCGAGAAATCGCTGGTGCGCACTACGCCTGCCCGCCCGCCGTAGGGCCGCCACCCGCCGCCGCCTCGCCGCTCGTCACGAGGTAGACGTTCTTGATCTTGGAGGAGCCGCCCGCGAAGACACCCGTGCCATGCTCGTGCAGCTCGACGCGCACGTCGGAGGCTGTGGGGTCTTCGTCGAGCGACTGGGCGATGTCGCGCGAGACGGTGGCCAGGTGCCGCAGTACCCCGGCGGCCGAGCGGGCGCGCAACTCGTCGCGTTGCGGGGGCGTGAGTGCGGCATCCGGTCGCAGCTGAAGATGGATGACCGGCCGGTGCTCGAGCCCGCCGATGTCGAGCAGGCTGAGCTTGAACGACTCGATCGATGCCGCGTGCGGATTGTCGAGGTAGAGCCCGTTCTCGACGTCGAGCGGATAGATGTTGGCACCCATGTACGAGATCGTCGAGTCTTTGCGCCCGAACAGCAGCACGAACGGCAGTTTCATGCGTTGCGAGGCGAACGCCCGTTCGAACGCCAGCGCGAGCCGCGGAAACTGCGACACCCAGGCCTGCATCTGCGGGAACGACACGATGCGCGCCTCGTCGCCGATGTTGTAGCGCACCTTGGGACTCATGATCGCGGTGGAGTTCAGCGTGACGAGCAGTTCGTCGTCGGCGGTGGTCTCGAGGTAGGTCTCGAGCGGGTTGTACTGGAAGATCATGGGCGTGCGGTCTTCGTCTGCCCCGAGCACCAGCGCTCGCAGGTCGGAGTTGGCGACCAGGCTGCGCCGCAGCCACACCGAGAGGTCGCTCTCACCGGCCATTCCGATGGTGAGGTCTGAGGCTCCGTAGCCCGAGTAGACGCGCACGAAGCGCTGTTCGATGTAGTCGCGCAGGCCCTCGGTGAGTGCCTCGCCGCCGACGAAACCGTTGAGCTCGTGGGCATCCCAGTCGAAACCCTCGGCGTCGAGCCGGTCGCGCAGGTGCTTCAGAAAGGGCGGGTACGCGCTGATCAGGTACGTGTAGCGCGGCCCGAAGTGCCGCAGGGTGTCGACGATCTTGTCGATGTCGGGCCCCGTGTTCTTCACCATCGCGACCTTCGACATGGCGAGCCCGGTGTTCGTGCCTGTCGCCCACGCACCCATCGAGAACGCATTGATGCAGAACAGCCGCCGCGACCCGAAGAGCAGGGTGATGTACCCAGCCACATTGGCGTGCACGGTGCGCAGTTCGTCTTTCGAGCGCATCCAGTTGTAGGGCGTGCCGCTCGACCCGCTCGACTCGTCGACCACGGTTCCCACCGTCACGATCTGGCCGCCCCAGCAGCGGTCGTCTTCGCTGTAGCGGTCGACGTACTCCTTCTTCGAGGTGGGCCGGTACGCCTCGAGCCGCCACCACCGAAACCGGAAGCCGTTCTCGTCGAGGTACCGGCGGTAGGCGGGCACGTCGAGGTAGGCCTGCTGGCAGATCATCCACGCGTTCAGCCGGGCGAAACGCTCGAACGACGGGTGATAGTGCCGCGCCGTGAACCGCCACAGCACCGGGTGCAGCCGATACACCCCGTACACGGCCGTCACGAGGGCGGTCGCGACGCGCAGCGCGGCCTGGCGCACACCGCGGGCCACGCGGTCGCCGGATGCCCGGCCGCCCGGCGCGCCCGAGCCGAGCCGGGCATCCCGAACGCCCCTCGCGGGCTCGACAGCAGCCATTCGACGCTCCTTCTGGTAGTTCTGAGAGAATATCAGCGCCCTACGACATCGCGTCGATGTGCAGCCGATCGGCAGGTTCGCCCGGCGGCGCAGCGCACTATTCTAAGGAGAGCCGCGGGGCACGCCAGACCGCGAGGCGCACAAGGAGCTGCACAATGATCTTGCACGGTGTCGGAGTCGGTCGCGGGTCAGCAGTTGCACCGACGCTCCGGATGCCCGAACCCCTCGCCGAGCCGGCCGACGAGCCGAGCGTGGCCCCGCCCGCCGACGAGTTCGCGCGCATCGAGGCTGCACTCGCCCACGTGGCGGCCGACCTCGAGGCGCGCGGCGCCGCGGCCGGCGGAGAGGCCCGAGACGTACTGAACGCGCAGGCGCTCATGGCGCAGGACCCGACGATCGCCGACGACATCCAGGCCCGGCTCGGCGACGGTAAGACGGCCGATCGTGCCGTCTTCGAGGCTTTCGCGGGCTTTCGCGACCTGCTGCTGCAGATGGGCGGCTACATGGCAGAACGGGCCACCGACCTCGACGACGTCTCGCAGCGCATCATTGCGCGGCTGCGGGGCGTGCCGGCGCCGGGCGTACCCGAGTCGGCGACCCCGTTCATCCTCGTCGCCCACGACCTCGCACCCGCCGACACCGCCCTGCTCGACCTCGCAAAGGTGGTCGGGCTGATCACCCGCGAGGGCGGGCCCACCTCGCACACGGCCATTCTGGCGCGGTCGAAGTCGATTGCGGCGATCGTGGGGGTGCAGGGCGCGGAAGGCCTGGTCGACGGCACCCTCGTGGTTCTCGACGCGGCCGCCGGAACGGTCGACACCGAGCCGAGCGACGACGCGCTCGCCGAGGCGCGGGTGCGCATCGCCGAGCGTGCGGAGGCGGCCGAGGCACCGCTCACGCCGGGAACGCTGGCCGACGGCACCGCTATTCCGCTGCTCGCCAACCTCGGGTCGGCCGACGGCGCCGACGAGGCGGTCGCGCTCGGCGCCGAGGGCGTGGGGCTGTTCCGAACGGAGTTCCTGTTTCTCGACGCGACCGAGGCTCCGTCGGTCGAGACGCAGGTGGCCGAGTACGAGCGCATGCTGCGCGCCTTCGTCGGCCACAAGGTCGTCGTTCGGGTGCTCGATGCGGGGGCAGACAAGCCGCTGAGCTTTCTGAACGACGAGAAGGAGGAGAATCCGGCGCTGGGATTGCGGGGCATCCGGGCCCTGCGGGCGAGCGAACAGATTCTGCGCGACCAGCTGACCGCGCTGGCGATCGCCGAGGCGCGGGTGAACCGGCATGCCGCCGACGAGCATCCGCGGCACGCCCGTGACCTCGGCAGCCTCGAGTTCGGCGACGAGGAGGTGGATGCGGCGGAGTCCACGCGGAGCTTCGGACAGCCCGGCCGGGGCAGCCAGTCCGACAACCAGGGCGACGGCGGCCGTGCCGGCACCGTGGGCGAGCTCGGGCAGCCCACATCGCCCAGCGACCAGGTCGAGGTGTGGGTCATGGCGCCGATGGTGGCCGACTACGACGACACCTCGTACTTCGTGTCGCTGGCGCGGGAGCTCGGCGTGCGCGTCGCCGGTGTGATGGCCGAGGTGCCGTCGCTCGCGGTGGTCGCCGACCAGGTGTTCGAGGTGGCCGACTTCGTGAGCATCGGAACGAACGACCTCACCCAGTACACCCTCGCCGCCGACCGCCTGCTCGGTTCGGTGGCGAATCTGCAAGACCCGTGGCATCCGGCCGTTCTGCGGCTCGTGGGCATGATCGGCCGCGCCGGCCGTGACGCCGCCAAACCCGTGGGCGTGTGCGGTGAGGCGGCGGCCGACCCCATGCTCGCGGTCGTGCTCGTCGGTCTCGGTGTGACCACTCTCTCGATGACCCCGGCGGCACTGGCGGATGTTCGCGCCGAACTCGCGCGCCACTCCCTCGCCGAGGCGCAGGAGCTGGCGCGCACCGCCGTCACCCAGACCTCGGCGGCCGCCGCCCGCGACGCCGTCACGCGCCTGGCCGCCGCGAACGCGGTCGGCTGACCCCGCCGCCGCGACCTCGGGAACGCGGTCGGCCGGCCGACGCCGTCCCGCTTTCCGCACCTGGGGCGGCAACCCCACCCCACCCCACCCACCCCACCCCCCCCACCCCCCCCATTTTGCGCAGAAGCACGCTAACGAGCGCCAGAAGGTGCATCTGCGCAAGGTGGACGGCACCGACACGCGGGGGTGGGCGGGCGCAGGAGCTCGGAGGGCCGGAAGCTGGGAGGGCACCCAGAGTCGACCGGGGAGCGGGCATCCGCGCCACGTCAATACCAGGGGAGCAGGGGCGCAGACCGTAGCCTGAGGGTATGTCTGCCACCCAGCCGCCGCGACGCCGGGTCTCGCCGAAGGTGTACCGCCGGCGCCGCCTCGTGGTGCTGTTGGGGCTCGTGGTCGTCGTCGTGGTGGTGCTGCTGGTCATCCTGAAGCCCGGGTCGGGCAAGGCCGAGACCGCCGCCGTGCTGCCCACGGCGGCCGCGACGAACGGCGGCGCTGCGGGCGGGCTGGGTGCGACCCCCGGCGTCACAGGCTCGGCCACCGACCCCGCCGCGACGGGAGCGGCCGCCGACCCCGCCGGGGCCGCAACCGGTGGCGCGACAGGCGCCGCCGCCCCGACGGATGCCGCCGCCGACCCGGCCGCGACAGCCGCACCCGCCTCCGCCGCACCCGCCTCCGCCGCACCCGCCGCCGGCGCCGACGGCTCGCAGGCCTGCGCCGCCGGCAACATCACGGTGACGGCGATCACCGATTCGAACGACTACTCCAGCGGCAACCAGCCGATGCTCTCATTCAGCATCGTCAACACCGGCTCGCAGCCGTGCACCATCAACGCCGGCACCTCGAAGCAGGTCTACACGATCACCAGCGGAACCGAGGTCTACTGGCTCTCGACCGATTGCCAGACGGGCGCGACCGACACGATGGCCATGCTCGCCCCGGGCCAGCTCGTCACGTCGACTCCGTTCGCCTGGAACCGCACCCGCTCGTCGCCGTCGACGTGCGACTCGGCGTCGCCCGTGTCGGCTCCGGCCGGCGGAGCGTCGTACCACCTGTCGGTCTCCGTCGACGGAATCCAGGCGGCGCAGACGGCCCAGTTCATCCTCGAGTAGCGGCCGCACAGTCTCGAGTGTCGAGTTGTGGGGGGCAGTGTCGAGTCGCAAGTCGCAGCGCAGGCTCGACTGTCGACTGTCGGGTGTCGAGTGTCGAGTCGCGGTGGCAGTGTCGAGTGTCGAGTTCCGAGTCGCGGGGCGGGCTCGACTGACGAATCGAGGGGGCGCCAGGGTCGGCTCCGGATGCCCGCCCAGCCCGGCCACGCCTGAGTGGTCGACCGTGCCGCCGTTCATGCCCCGGTAACCAGAGCGTGCGGCGCCGCGGATAGCATCGAGACATGTCGACCCTCGCGCGAACGTCTGCAGAGCATCCGCTCGACATCGTCACCGCCGAGGGTGTCGTGCGCGGCGTGCGCGAGCGGGGCATCGAGACGTGGCGGGGCATCCCGTACGCAGCGGCACCCGTCGGGGCCCTGCGGTTTCGGGCGCCACTTGCGCCGGTGGAATGGCAGGGCGTTCGCGACGCCCGGCAGTTCGGGGCGGTGGCGCCGCAGTCGCGTGAGGGCAACTTCATCGGGGCGGCGAAGAACGCGCCGATGAGCGAAGACTGCCTGACGCTGAACGTCGTGCGCCCGGCGCGTGGCGGGGCCCCGCGGGCAGACGGCGGGGCCTCGCGGGCAGGCGGCGGGGCCTCGCGGGCAGGTGGCGGGGCCCCGTCGCCGACGGGTGGTGCTGACCCCCGACCGTTCGATGGTGCTACCTCGCGGGCGGCGGTTGGTGCTACCTCGCGGCCGGCGGCCGGCGCGGCCCTGCTGCCGGTCATGGTCTTCATCCACGGCGGCGCGTACAGCGTCGGCTCGTCGGCCGAGGTTCCGCGCAACGGAGAGACGCTGGCCCGCGACGCGGACGTCGTCTATGTGAGTATGAACTACCGGCTCGGCGCCCTCGGCTTTCTCGACTTCACGGCGTACGCCACCGACGAGCGGCCGATCGAGAACAACCTCGGGCTGAGAGACTGCGTGGCGGCGCTCGAATGGGTGCGGGCGAACATCCGCGCGTTCGGCGGAGACCCCGACCGCGTGACTCTGTTCGGCGAGTCGGCGGGAGCCAACGCCGTCACGACGCTCATGACGGTACCCCGGGCATCCGGCCTGTTCCACCAGGCGATCGCCCAGAGCTCGCCCACGAACGCGGTCTATCCGCCCGACCTCACCCGGGTGTGGGCCGAGCAGTTCGTCGAGCTTCTGAGCGAGCGCGTGTCGAACGACAGCGTGGAGAACACCAGCCCCGAAGACGCCGGCGAGATGCTCGTGACGGCCGACTGGCGCGACCTGATCAGGGCGACGGATGCTCTGACCATGCGTGCGCCCGACGACGATCCGGGAACCATCGCCCTGTGCCCCGTCATCGACGGCGACTTTCTGCCCGAACGCCCACTCGACGCGTTCAAGGCCGGCCGCGCGCATCCGATTCCCCTGATCATCGGCACGAACGATCGTGAGGGATCGCTGTTCGACGGACGGCTCGACATTCTGGCCACCACGCCGAAACGCATCCGGGCGATCTTCGCGAAGACGAAGAAGAAGGCGCGCAAGGCCATCAAGGCCGAATACCCCGGGCTGCCGGCGAAGCGGCCGGCCAACGACTTCGGCGGCGACTACGCGTTCTGGTACCCGACCGTGAAGGTCGCCGAGCGGCACTCGCGGTACGCCCCGGTGTTCTTCTACCGCTTCGACATCGCGCCCCGGCTGGTGCGGCTCGCCGGCTACGACGCCACGCACGGGCTGGAGCTGTTCGCGGTGTTCGACCGCATGAACGGGGCGTTCGGCCGAACGATGACGCTGCTCGGCGGGCGGCGGGCGTTCCTGCGCGTCGGAGCCCGGATGCGGCGGTACTGGGGTGCGTTCGCGTACACGGGCGACCCGAACGGCGCTGCTGTGTGTGGTGCGACCGCGGGCGGTGCGGCTGCGGGTGGCGAGCCCTCGGATGTCGGCAGCGAGCCCACGGGTGCCGGCTCCGGCCCCGACTCGGTCGGCGGCACCGAAAACACGGGTCACGCGACCGCGGGCGGTGCGGCGGCGGCCCCGGTTCGGGATGCCCGCTCCGCCAGCCGGCTCGTACCGCGCCCGTGGCCGCGCTACGACGAGCAGACCCGCGAGACGCTCATTCTCGACACGGTCGACCGCGTCGAATCAGACCCCCGGGCATCCCGTCGCCTCGCCTGGCAGGCGTTCGTGCCGCACGTCTAGCCCTGGCCGGCCCCACCACCCGGCCCCGCCTCCTGCGGGCGAACCGTGCCACCCGGCCCCGCGCCCTGCGGGCGAGCCGTGCCACCCGGCCCCGCGCCCTGCGGGCCAACACCGCCACCCGGCGCGGGCTCCCACCGCGGGTCGGCCATCAGCCCGCGCAGCGCCGCCAGGGTCTCGCGCAGCAGGTCGGGCAGCGGCGTAGCCCCGTCGCTGGCCAGCCACCGGCCGATCGACACCCCGAACACCGTCACCGTCACCTGCGCGATGAGCGCCGCCTCGAGCGTGTCGGTTCCGCGCGCCTCGAAGCCCGAGCGCAGCGCCTCAGACAGCGCCGACATCTTGTGCATCTCACGCTCGCGTAGGCCGTCGTCTGACTCGATGACGGCCTTGCGGCGCTTGAACAGGTCGACTCCGCCCGAGAACTGGGCCGCCGCCACCCGATCGAGGCCGCCCGCGATGATCTGCATCGGGCTCAGCGAAGGGGGAGCCTCCGCGATCATCTGACGGGCCAGAGCCGCGACATCCTGGTCGCTCGCGAACAGAACCTCGCGCTTGTCTGCGAAGTGGCGAAAGAACGTTCGGGTCGTCAGCCCGGCGCGCGCCGTGATCTGCGGAACCGTCGTCTCGGCGAAGCCCTGCTCAGCGAACAGCTCCAGCGCAGCGCTCTCGAGGCGTTCACCTGCGTTCGGCTGCCATCTGCTCATGAAACCATTCTAGGTGATGACACGTCGTGTCGTCATGATGTACGGTGATGGCACGGCATGTCATCAGACGACACCAGCGACAGGAGCAGCAGCATGACGAACGAGATCTACATTCTGGGCGCGACCGGCCGAACCGGTCGCGACGTCGCCACCCGGCTGCATTCGGCAGGCGTGCACCTCGTGCTCTGCGGGCGTTCGCGCGACAGCCTCACGCGCCTCGCGGCCGAGCTCGGCGGCGGGCACCGCGTGATGGTGGGCTCGCTCGAGTCGATGCTCGGGCACCTGGCAGAGGATGCCCCGGCTGTGGTCGTGAACACCGTCGGCCCGTTCGCGGCCACCGCCCTGCAGGTCGCCCGTGCCTGCCCGCCCGGCACCCACTACGTCGACATCTCGAACGAGTTCTCGTCGGTCGACGACCTTCTGCGCTTCGACCGCCAGGCCGCAGCCGCCGGCCAGGTGTTCGTCACGGGCGCGGGGTTCGGCGTGCTCGCCACCGAGAGCGCCGCCCTCCGGCTCGTGCAGGGGCGCGGGCGTCCGTCGCGGCTGCGAGTGGACGCCCTGCCCTCGCTCGCCCTCGACGGCGGCCTGCTCGGAGCAGCCCTCGCGGGCAGCATCGTCGAAGTGATCGAGTTCGGCGGGCGCGAGGTACGCCAGGGGCGGCTGGTGCGGTCGGCCACCGCCGAGCATCCGCAGACCGTCGTCACCCCCGACGGCGACACCCTCTTCACGGCCGGCGGGGCGAACGGCGAACTGCTGGCGGCGTGGCGCGCCACCGACGCAGACGAGGTCGTGGCCACGTCGACCGCGGCACCCCGCAACCCGGTCGTGCGCAGGGTGGTGCTGCCGGTGCTGCAGGTGGTGGTGCGGATGCCCGGGGTCGCCGGTCTGCTGCGCGGGCGTATTGCGCGAATCCGGCTGACGGCCGCCCGGATGGCACGCCGTTCGTCGTGGGCCCGGGCGCGTGGCGAGTGGGATGCGGCGCCCGCCGTCGACCGCGGCGCTCAGACTGCTGCGTCCGGCGAAACGGCTGCGTCGGGCCGCACGACCGTCGAGTGCTGGCTGCAGGTCGGCGACGCCGGGGTGTTCACCGCCGACGTCATGGCCGAGGTCGCGCACCGCCTGCTGAGGGGGGAGGGTCGCCCGGGCGCCCACACTCCCGGGGCACTGTTCGGTACCGAACTCGCCGAATCGCTCGGCGGCACATTCACCGTCGTCGAAACAACCCCCACTGTGGAAACAACCCCCACTGTCAAAACCACCCCCGCGAAGGACCTCTCATGACCCAGCCCACCAGTCACCACGCGAACGGGCCCGCGGCGGCGGGCGAGCCGGGCAGCCGCCCCCGCAACCAGGCGGCCTGGCTGGATGGCCCTTTCGCAGCCCTCACCGTGCGCCCGGCGCCGTACACAGCTCCTGACCCAGACGAGATCGTCATCCGCAACCGGGCCATCGCGGTGAATCCGCTCGACGAGATCAAGCAGGCGACGGGCAACCTGATGTACCGCTGGCTGCCCTACCCCAGCGTGCTCGGCGAAGACGTTGCGGGCGAAGTCGTCGAGGTGGGCAGCGCGGTGACGCGCTTCAGTGTCGGCGACCGGGTGCTCGCCTACGTCGTGGGCATGGAGAAGGGCCGCAATCACCAGCCGGAGGGCGGATTCCAGCTCTACTCGGTCGCCCGTGCGATGCTCGCGGCGCCCCTGCCCGAGAGCCTCAGCTTCGAGCAGGCGGCCGTGCTGCCGCTGGCGGTGTCGACGGCGGCGTCGGCGCTGTTCCAGTCTGATCAGCTCGGCCTGCGGCATCCGGTGCCCGTGCCGCCGGCCGAGGCGGCGCCGGCCGGCGGGCGCGAAGCCGTGGTGGTCTGGGGCGGCTCGACGAGCGTCGGGAGCAACGCCATCCAGCTCGCCCGGGCCGCTGGGTACGAGGTCGTCACGACGGCCTCGCCGCACAACCACGACGTCGTACGCCGGCTCGGCGCGAGCCACGTCTTCGACTACGCAAGCCCGACGGCGGTGCGCGACATCGCGGCCGTGCTCGCCGGGGTCACGGTGGCCGGCGTGTTCGCTGCCGGAACCGGCTCAGCCGAACCGGCCGTCGCCGTCGCCATCGCGACCGGCGCCACGCGGGTGAGCCTGGCCAGCCCGTCTGTCTCGCTGGGCGGGCTGCCGCAGCGTCGTGGGCCGAGTCGTGCGCTGCTCAGGGTGGGCGTCGGGATGATCGGGGGCAACGTTGCGCTGCAGGTGAGGTGTCGGCGGCGGGGCATCCGCGCCCGCTTCGTGTGGGGCAGCAGCCTCATGACCAACGAGGTCGGCCCGATGCTGTGGCAACGGTTCCTTCCTGCGGCCCTCGCCGACGGACGCTATCTCGCCGCCCCCGCCCCCCACGTCGTCGGCTTAGGCCTCGACCAGGTGCAGCCAGCCCTCGCCGCCCTGCGCCGTGGCGTTTCGGCCCGCAAACTCGTCGTCACCCTCTGACGCTGTTGGGTGCTCGTGGGTGGGCGCTCCCGGTTGCTCCTAGGCGGTGGGGGTCTCGGGGCTGTTCGCCGTAGCCGCGCCAGCAGCAGGTGGCGTAGCCGCGCCAGCAGCAGGTGCCGCACCCGCGCCAGCGGCAGGTGCCGCACCCGCGGCGGCGGCCGCGCCGCCTGTGCCGAAGGCGCGGTGGAACGCGGGTCTGATCTGGTGCTCGCCCGGGCCGAGCACGGTGGCGAAGCCGAGCCGGCGCGCCTCGGTCGAGCGCAGGGCGGCGGAGGTCACCTGCCGCACCTCACCCGCGAGGCTGATCTCGCCGAAGGCGACGAAGCTCTGGGGCATCGGGCTGTCGCTCGAGGCCGACGCGATGGCCAGGGCGATGGCGAGGTCGGCCGCGGGTTCGGTGAGTTTCACGCCGCCAACGGTCGACACGTACACGTCTTTGTCGCTCAGGCGCATCTTGAGGCGTCGCTCGAGCACCGCGAGCAGCATCGAGACGCGCGAGGCGTCGACCCCGTTCGTGACGCGGCGAGGGTTGGGGGCGTTCGACGCGATGACCAGCGCCTGCACCTCGACCGGCAGGGCCCGGCGGCCCTCGAGCGCGATCGTGACGCAGGTGCCCGTGGCCTGCTCGACGGCGTTGCTCAGAAAGAGCCCGCTGGGATCGCTGACCTCGCGGATGCCCTGCCCCGTCATCTCGAAACACCCGACCTCGTCGGTGGGCCCGAACCGGTTCTTGAGAGTGCGCACGAAGCGCAGGGCGGTCTGCCGGTCGCCTTCGAACTGGCACACCACATCGACCAGGTGTTCCAGCACCCGCGGGCCGGCGATCGAGCCGTCTTTCGTGACGTGGCCGACGAGCAGAATCGGCAACGACCGCTCTTTCGCCACTCTGATCAGCGCCGACGCGACCGCCCGCACCTGAGCGGGGCTGCCGGCGCCGCTGTCGATGGCAGAGTTCGACACGGTCTGCACCGAGTCGACGATGACGAGGTGCGGCATCACCGCGTCGATCTGGCCCAGGATGGTCGCCAGATCGGTCTCGGCAGCGAGCATGAGTGTCGGCGACAGTGACTGCGTACGTTCGGCCCGCATCTTGATCTGGCCCACCGACTCTTCGGCGCTGACGTACAGCACCCGCAGGTGCTCGGAGGCCGCCCGGGCCGCCAGCTCGAGCAGCAGCGTCGACTTGCCCACGCCGGGCTCGCCCGAGAGCAGGATGGTCGCACCGGGCACCAGCCCACCGCCGAGCACCCGGTCGAACTCGCCGATTCCGGTGGCCCAGTGGGTGGTGGCGTCGGTGTCGATCTCGGTGATGGGCCGCGCGATGCTGCCCTCGTCGACCTTGATTGCCTTCACCTGCCCGGCCATGGCGGCCGACTCGAGGGCCGACACCACTGTTCCCCACGACTGGCATTCGCCGCACCGGCCGGCCCAGCGCGGCGTGGTCCACCCGCACTCGGTGCACTTGAAGTTGCTGATCGGCTTAGTCGGCATGTGCCAACGATAGGCCGCCCCACCGACACGGCCGCTCTGACGCCCCGGCATGGGGGAGAGAGAACCGCGGTTCGTGCCTGTGGAGAAACCGATCATCCGGGCGTCGGGAGGCCGATCATCCGTTCTGCAGACAACCGCTCATCCGTTCTGCAGAACCGATCACCCGTTCTGCAGACAACCGCTCATCCGTTCTTCTGAATGAACGCGAGCGAGACGTCGGCCACGTCTTTCCAGCCGTGGTCGATCACCAGTGAGTGCCCCCGACCCTCGATTTCGGCGATCTCGGTGAGCCCCGGATTCTTCTTCGCCTGCAGCTTGTACATGGCATGCGTGATGGCCAGGGGAACGGTGTTGTCGGCTGTTCCGGCAACGATCAGCAGCGGCCCACGGTCGGGGTTCTTCGTGTCGACCTTGGCCTGGGTCCACGGGTTGACGTTCGCCGACGCGGCCTCGAAGAGAGGCACGGCGGGAGCGGCGACGTGGTACGTATCGTAGAGCTCCCTCGCCTCGTCTTCGGGCAGCGCGTTGGCCCAGCCGTAGGTGAACTGCTCGAAGGTCAGCGTGACCGCCTTGCCGTAGTTGGCCGGATTGCCGAGAACCGCAGACGACGACTTGAGCGACGACAGGGGAAGCGGCAGAACTCCGCGGAACGGGGCCGGGTCGATCGCGACGGTGGCGCGCGAGACCCCCGAGCCGGCCAGTCGCTGGGCGATCAACCCTCCGAAGGAGTGCCCGACCACGGCCGGTTTGACGGTGAGCCGGTCGATCGCCGCGAGGTAGTGGTCGGTCACCCCCTTGATCATCTTCTTGGCGAAGACATCGGGTTCCGCCCGCGCCGCCTGCACGTCTTCGGGATCGTCGGGCCATGCGGGCGCGATGGTGGCGTAGCCGGCCTCCTGGAACAGGGCGCGCCACCGATCCCAGCTGCTCGAGAGCAGCCAGAGGCCGTGCACGAAGACGACGGGCGTGAGCCCGGATTCGTTGGCGGCGGAGATGTCGGCGAGTTCGTGATCGGTCAGGTCTGGCATCGGTTCTCCTCATGACGGGCGATGGTTCGAAAACCTGCGTTCCAGAGGGCGAACCGAGCGCCGCCCCTGCCCACGACACTAGCGCTGCAAGCGCTCTCACGGGAGAGGAGAAACCGAGAAACTCGGCGATCTACGCCTCAGGATCCTCCGACCTACGCCTCAGGATCCTTCGGCGCGCCCAGGCGCTTGCCCTGGGCGGCGAGCGTGGCCGCGCGCTCGGCCAGCCGGCGCTTGACCTCGTTCTGGGTCTCTTCGATGACCGCGGGGTCGAGAGGGGCGTTCACCTTCTGCGGCGCCCCGTGGTACTTCTCAATGTAGGCGTCGAGCTCGGGCCCCGAGGTCCAGGAGGTGATCAGGCAGTAGCGCGGCTCGGGTCCGGCCTGCCACACGGCGTGCCAGAAGCGCTGCGTGTCGACGATGATCTGCGAGCCGGCCGGCAGCGGAATGCGCACCTCGGTCTCGGGGTCGAAGCGGTCTTCGCGCAGGATGAGCATCGACTCGGGGTCGTCTGACAGGTTGAAGAAACCGCGCACGATCCACCCGGTGCCGTCGGGGTTCAGCCGGTTGTTGTCGTCCTGGTGCAGGTTGTAGATCGCGCTGGTGTAGTCGTTGGGCTGCAGCTCGATGACCCGGCAGCGGCCGATGTTCGCGCCCGGCTCTTCGGCGCGGGCCTTCAGAATCGGCGCCTTCTCGACGTTCTCCTGCACCCACACGCCGTCTTTGTCGGTGCGCGGGGGAGTGTGGTTCCAGAACCCGTTGCACTCCATCTCGCCGAACGCGCTGGCGAGCGGCGCGAACCGGGTGTCGCCCGACGACTTCCAGTCGACGTACTCGAGGTCGAGCCACTCTTTCGGATCGGCGGCCTGGTCGTACGAATCGAGTACGACATAACCCGTGTCTGCGAACGCAGCAGATCTGATGTAGCTCATGTGGGTGAACATGCCCTTTCGAAAACAGACCACGCGCGTTTAAACATGGTCTACTAAGGCGAGCCTAACACGCAGGGTCAGGGCCGACCCAGAGCGTTACGGCACCCAGCGCCTGAACACCTCACTGTCGTTCAGGGCGCTGCGCTGGCCGCCAGAGAGTACGATCTCGTCACCGTCGACGGTCAGCTGCGTGCGGTGCGCCGCCAGCGCTCGCCGCTTCGCCGGCCTGAACTCACCGAGCGGCACGACGTGGTCGCCGATCTCCGCGTCGACGGCCCGCGGCACGATCGTATAGACAGGTACGCCGATGCGTGCGGCGACGGCCACAGCCGCGTCGTGCATGCGCACGTGGTCGGGATGCCCGTACCCACCGTTCGCGTCATAACTCACCAGCACCTGCGGATGCACCTCGTCTGTCACCGACAGCACATCGGCGATGATCTCGTCGAGCTGGGCCCTCGAGAGGGCGTCGGCCGGGGCATCCTCGGCGGCGATCGCCACCCCGTCGGACTCCCACTGCATTCCCGAATCGGAATACCTCCGCGGCGGCAGCCCGGCGGCCCGCGCGCCGGCAGCACCCAGAAACCGGTGATCGCCCACCCCCAGCTCCACCATCGCGGCGTCGAGTTCGGCGACCCGCGTCTCGGCGAGTCCAGGCGAGCCCTCGAGGCGTTTCAGCGGCCCCGGCACGACCTCGCCGCGCTCGCCGCGGGTACCGGTGATGAGTACCACCCGCACCCCGTCGGCCGCGAGTCGCGCCATCAGGCCGCCGGTCGACAGCGTCTCGTCGTCGGGGTGGGCGTGCAGCAGCACGACCGCCGCGTCGAGAGTGCCGCCATAACGGCCCACGTCGGTGTCGGGGCGTGTCAGCTCGTCGAAGACCATTGCTCCACCCTACCGATGCGGTATTTTGGCGCTATGACCACGCCTCGAGAGCAGCAGCAGCGCCGTGACGAGGCACTGGGCGACACAGACTGGGCGACCCCACCGGCGGGCGTCACGGCTTCGACGTTCGAGGCGCCGAGCGGGCCGCTGGCGGTCTGGGAGGCGGGAGAGGCCGGGCATCCGCGGGTCGTTCTGCTCGCCGGAGTGACCGGATCGAAGGAGGACTTCTTCTACGTGTTCGGCGAACTGGTCGCCCACGGCTTTCACGTGCAGAGCTACGACCTGGCGGGGCAGTACGAATCACACCGCGCCGGCCCCGAGAACCTGTCACCGCCGAGGCGGCACTACGACTACGACCTGTTCACCGGCGATTTGTTGGCGTTCATCCGCTCGGGCGAGGCGCCCGTGCACCTGCTCGGCTACTCGTTCGCCGGAATCGTCGCCGAGCTCGTGGCGGCCGACCATCCAGACCTCGTCGCCAGCCTCACCCTGCTCGGCTCGCCTCCGACGCCGGGCCAGTCATTCCGGGGTATCAAGCGCCTCGGGCCGTTCAGCGGCCACGCTCCCGACCGAGTGGCCGCCGCCCTGATGCGCTGGGGGGTCACCACCAACGTCCTGCACGTGCGCCCCGGACGGCTGGCCTTCGTGCGGTCGCGTTTCACCTACACGCGGCGGTCTTCGCACGCCGACATCATGGGGTTGATGAAACGGGTTCCGGATGTTCGTGCCGATCTTCAGGCGTCGGGCATGCCCATCGACGTGGCGGTCGGAGAGCACGACCTGTGGCCAACGGCGCTTCACGCGGCCAACGCCGAGGCGCTCGGAGGCCGCCTGCACGTCTACCGCACCGGACACAGCCCCTGCGAAGACGCCCCCTTCGAGCTCAGCTTCGACCTGCTCGACCTCTTCGAGCGCGCCCGCCCGGCGCTCTGAGGAGACCCGGCTGCCCGCCACGACGCGGCGCCCTGACGCGACCCGGCTGCCCGCCACGGCGCGCCGCCCTGACGCGACCCGGCTGCGCACCGCGACGCGCCGCCCCGACGCAACCCGGCTGGCCGCCACGACGCGGCGCGCGGGCCGCTCCACCGACGACATCCGCCACGCGGCCCCGCCACGCGCGGCCACCCGGTGCCACGGCCGCTCCTCTGCCCAGTTCACGGCGAGCGTCGCGAACGCCCAGTCGAGCCGCCGGCTGAAGCCGCTGAGCGTGTCGAACGGGCGCGCCGAGATGGGCATCCGCATCGCCTCCACGAACCGTACCCGCATCGCCGGAGTCAGCCTCATCGAGATGTCGAAGTCGTCGTGCATGCGCGGATTGTCGAGGTGCAGCCCCGCCCGGATGCCGCGCCACGCGCTCGACCGCAGGGCGAAGTTCGACCCGAACAGCGGAACGTGCCCCATCAGCGCCCGCACCGCCACGAAGTAGCCGCCCAGGTAGAAGGTCTCGCCGGCCCAGCGCACTAGGGCCGTGCCGCCGTAGTATTCGCCCGGCCCCGTGACGCCGGTGAGCCCGGGGTCTTCTGTGAAAGCCCGCTCGATCTGCGCCACCCAGTCGGCCCTCGGCAGCGAGTCGGCGTCGATGCGCGCCATGATGTCGGCCGGCGGGCTGGCACCTGAGACGTAGTCGAAGCCGGCCACCGTGGCGTGCGGGATGCCCGCGACCGGCTCGAAGACCACGCTCGCCCCGGCCCGGCGAGCCACCTCTGCCGTGGTGTCAGAGCTGCCGTTGTCGACGACGACGATCTCGTCGGGGCGGCGGGTCTGCCGAGCGAGCGCAGCGAGGCATGCTTCGAGCATGTCGGCGTCGTTCCGCGCCGGTATCACCACCGAGATCGAAAGCATTGCCCTTCGAGCCTAGCGCTCGCCAGCACGCCGACCAGTGGCGCGAGGCAAACCGCCCGTCCGCCCGCGGCGCGCCGACCCGCCCGCGGCGAACCGCCAGTGCGCGGCGCACCGACCCGTCTGCCCGCCCGCGGCGAGCCCCGCGACACCGCGCGCCGCCACGGCGCCGAAGGGCCGCGCGACACCGCGCGCCGCCAGGGCGCCGACGGGCGGCGCGTCAGATCGCGCTCTGCTCCGCCCAGAGGTTGATGCCCGCCTCGGTCGCGTACTCGTCGATCACGCCGAGCTCGCCGTCGTCGAACGAGAGATTGTGCGTCGCCGCGAGGTTGTCTTCGAGCTGCTGCACGCTCGACGCGCCGATGAGCACTGAGGTGACCCGGTCATCCCGAAGCGCCCACGACAGGGCGAGCTGCGCCAGCGACTGGCCGCGGCCGGCAGCGATCTCGTTGAGGCTCTTCACCCGCGCGATGGTCTCGTCGTTGATGAAGCCTTTCTGCATCGACCCGTTCTGAGCCGCCCGCGAGTCGGCGGGGATGCCGTCGAGGTACCGGTCGGTCAGCAGGCCCTGGGCGAGCGGCGAGAAGGCGATGCAGCCCACCCCGAGCTCGCCGAGGGTGTCGAGCAGACCGCCCTCGATCCAGCGATTGAACATCGAGTACGACGGCTGGTGGATGAGCAGCGGCGTACCCATCTCGCCCAGAATGCGCGCAGCCTCGACAGTGCGCTCGGGCGAATAGCTCGAGATGCCCGCGTAGAGCGCGCGACCGCTGGTGACGGCCGTGTGCAGCGCGCCCATCGTCTCTTCGAGTGGTGTCTCGGGGTCGGGCCGGTGCGAGTAGAAGATGTCGACGTAGTCGAGCCCGAGCCGGTCCAGCGACTGGTCGAGGCTCGCGAGCAGGTATTTGCGCGAACCGAGGTCGCCGTAGGGGCCCGGCCACATGTCCCAGCCGGCCTTCGACGAGATGATCATCTCGTCACGGTAGGGCCTGAAGTCTTCGGCGAAGATGCGGCCGAAGTTCGTCTCAGCGCTGCCGTACGGCGGGCCGTAGTTGTTGGCGAGATCGATGTGCGTCACGCCCAGGTCGAACGCCCGGCGCAGAATCGCCCGCTGCGTGTCGGTGGTCGTGGTGTCGCCGAAGTTCTGCCACAGCCCCAGCGAGACGGCGGGCAGTTTCAGCCCGCTTCGGCCCGAGCGACGGTAGGGGAGCTTTTCATAACGGTCTTCTGCAGCAATGTAGGTCACGGTTCCAATGTAGTCACGACTCCGGATGCTCGGAGGGGCTTGCTCGGCCGCGCTCCGTCGGTCGTTCCAGCGTCAGCTGGGTGTTGCCGACCCGCCGATTGGCGCGCCGTGCGGCCGTGCCGTAAAGTATCCCCCGGTACCGTGTCCGAGCGGCCGAAGGTGCAACTCTCGAAAAGTTGTGTGCTTGAAAGAGCACCGTGGGTTCAAATCCCACCGGTACCGCCACTCTCAAACCGCCTGCTTCCCTTTATTTACAAGGAAGTCAGGGGGTTTTTCTTATGCTCTGGACCTCGTTTGGACACATTTTGGACACACTTGATTTTGCCTTGGCCTCACCGAGAGCCAAAGCAACCGCATCAAGGTCATCGTCGAAGAGGTCTGCGTAGGTGTCAAGCGTCATGGCAGCCGAGGCGTGTCCGAGCATCCGCTGCACGGCTTTGACGTTTGCTCCTGAGCTGATCGCGAGACTCGCCGCCGTGTGACGAAGATCGTGCACGGTGACCCGCTGAAGATCGGGATCGACCTTCTGCGCGGCTCTCACGGCGGACGCGAACCATCCTCTTCTCGAGTCGGGAAGACGAATGTGGCCGCTTGGGCCAGAGAAGAGGAGTTCATCTTTCGACTTGCCAACGCATCGAGCGGCTAGCGCCTCCGAAAGGAATGGCGGATATGGAACGCTTCGGCTCGAATGGTTCTTCGGTGTTCCGATGACGATTGGACCACCGACCTGAACGGCATTCTCTGTGACGCTCACGCGACGGCGCAGTGCGTCGAGACTCCGGACTCGCAGCGCCGTCGCTTCGCCCCACCTGAGGCCGGTGTATGCGAGAAAGAGCACCAGATCGCCCTGGTCGCCGGCCTGATCGGCCACAAGCTGAACCTGGCCGTGCGATAAATACACACGAGGCTTCGGAGTCTTGCGTGGCAGGTTCACACCGCGAGCCGGATTCGACATGACTCGGCGGTCCTTGACGGCAACATCGAGAATGGCGGCGAGGATCCCGTATGCGCGCAGAACTGTTGTTGCACTTCGATCGCCGCTCAGCTTGGATACCCATGCTTGTACTTCACTGTGACGTATATCGCCGACGGAAATCGGACCCCACGAGGGCTCCACGTGCAGTCTCCAAGCCACCTCGACGGCGCGAAACGACGACGGTTTGAGATGAGTCTGGTGCGTCATCCACGTTGCTCCGAGTTCGCCGATGGACGCCCGTGCCTCACCTGCATCAATGTAGGTGCCCGTGTCTTTCGCAGTTTCGACCTCGCGCAGAAAGCGCTCGGCTTCCCTCTTCGTGATGAAACCGTTCTTTCGCGTTTGTGTGTGATCAGGCTTTCGAAATCGAACGCGGTATTTCTTCCCCGACGCTGATTCGTAGGACTCGATGGTTCCCAAGTCTTGCTCCTTCCTAACCGCTTAGCCGCTCGAAGCGCGATCTGAACCGTCCTCTATGCTGCCCATCCGTCGAGGTCCCATCCCGCGGAGGTGAGGTAGGACTCGAGTTGGTCGATGCGGCGTTGCACGTTCGCGATGCGTTCGGGTGTGGACTCCCAGGTTTGTTGGTTCATTTGGTCCTCTGTGAGGTTGTCTTCTTTTTCGATTTCCAAGATGGCGTGTAGGCGTCTTCGTTCTTGGAGTTGCTGGTGCAGTTCTCGCATGGCCTGGAGTTCTGCCCGTTCGGATCGTTCGTCTTTGGTTTTCCACCGGTATGCGCCGTCTGTAGCTCCGGTGAGCCATGCGTCGAACTCGATCGTCGACATGCCCTGAAGGTCCGGGCCGAGGTTTGGCACGTCGGGTCCGTGCAGCGGCAGGCCGGCCGGCGCGAGCAGGAATAGGGGTGGGACGCGGAGGGCGTGTGCGATGTTGAGGAGTTGGCTGACGGAGAGTTCGACTTTGCGGCCGGCTTCGATGTTCTGGATCACCGCTTCACTGAGCGTCTCGACCGGGATGGCGTCGGCGAGGTCGCGTGCGGTGGTCATGCCGCGTTGTTTCCGGGCGGCGGCGATGCGTTTGCCGATACCCAACTCAGTCCTAAAGTCTGCCATTTCGACAGCCTAGCAATTCTATGCTTGTCAAACCAAATCGGTGATCGTATTGTGAATCCAACAACACAAGTTGATCACAACCTCCGAAAGGACAAACCATCATGGACGACGAATACATCAACCCCGCCACCCTCAGCCAACTCTGCGGCGTCAGCGTCCCCGGCCTCGCGCAACTCCGCTACCGGGGACTTGGCCCGAGGTTCTACAAACCGACACCGAAGACGGTGCTCTACAAGATGTCTGAAGCGCTGGAGTGGATCGAGTCCTCCGCTCAGATCCGGACCGGTACTCGGTCGCGTGCCTACTGAGACGGTGGGGTTGTACGCGGCGAAGAATGCCGTGCTCGTCGCCGCACAACTCGAGCTCGGGTCGAATGCCGCACGGCTGCTGCTGCACATGGCACTGGAATGCTGGGACGACCACGACAACCCCGCCGGCACATCGCCTCGGCGGTACTTCGGCGGGCGGGAAATGTCCGCCATCGCGCTCGGGTTCCTCGCACCCGAGAACGGCTCCGATCGTGCCTTCCAGGTCGTCAACCGCACCATCCGTGAACTCCTCGGCAAAGGTGCTATACGGCGCGTGCGGTCGGGGCGCAGCGGTCAGCGGGCAGAGTTCGAACTGCTCCTCGACAGCAGCCGACCACTCACCATGAAGCGGCGGCTCAACCCGGTCGTGGACCTGACCGAGAGGCGCGGTCAGGGTGTCACTTTCTGACCACCTCAGGGTGTCACTCAGTGACTACCCCAGGGTGTCACTTGGGACTGCTGACGGTTTAGTTGACTCCTACCGTGTGAGAATTTTGTTCTCGCTGGAAGGATG
>NZ_JAZHPE010000021.1:0-44049 GCF_036553535.1 Subtercola sp. YIM 133946 | reverse complement strand
CCCCCCGCCCCCCCCCCCCCCCCCCCCCCCCCGCACTCCGAGCCCATCTCCAGCGTCGAGGCCTAACCCCAGCCTCCAGTCCATCTCCAGCCCATCCACCAGGCTCGAGCCCATCCCCAGCCTCGAGCCCAACCCCCAGCGTCCAGTCCACCCGCAGCCTCCATCCCTCGGTCAGCCCTGAGCCTGCCGGGCGTCGAGCCGAGCCCACCCGAACCGCTCCCGCGCAGAGACCGCTGGGTGACGAGCGTCAGGAGGTCATTCGAAGCCCGGCGATGGGAACCAGACCGCGCAGGTCGGCGCGCTGCCCCGACGCATGGATGCGCCCGGCCTCGACTCCGGGCATCCACTCGAGGGCGCCCGTTGCGAGTGACAGCCAGGTCTCGGCATCCATCTCGACCACGTTCGGCGGCGTACCGCGCGTGTGCCCCGGGCCTTCGATGCACTGCACTGCGGCGAACGGCGGAACCCGCACCTCAACCGTATTGCCCTTCGCCCGTTCGGCAAGCAACTGAAGGCTGAACCGCACCGCGGTCGCCAGCGTCGTGCGGTCGACTCCCCCGGCAACCGTCGCTGCGTGGTGGGGTGCTGCCGCCTGGTGGGGCGCCGCTGCCTGGTGGGGCGTCGATGTCGGGTGGAGCCCCAGCCCGGCCACGGCCGCTTCGACCGCGGCGTAACCGATGCTGTCGTCGATGCGTGCGCGAGCCATGACTCAAGGCTAGCCACCGCGGTCTCGTCGCGCGCTGCTACCACGGCACCGGCCCGCACCAGCACCGCCGCACGATCGGCCCGGGCACCGGCCACCGCGGGCGCGGCCTGCGCGCTGCTACCGCAGGCTCGGCCCGTGCCACTGGGTCACCAGGGGGGCGTGATGGCGCCAGGCACAGTGGTTCCGCGGGGCCGACCGGGGGATGGACGGCCGACCCCGCGAAAGGGATTCGTGCGGCGCGAAGTCGGGGGGGGAACCGCGCGTCGCACGAAAGGGTTCGTGCGACGGAAGGCCGGGGGCGCCCACCGCCACACGAGATCGTGGGAAGTACGTGCAGCGGAGCTGTTAGGGGGGTTACAGCCCCGCCGCACGACGTCTGCGAGGCCTGTTCAGAGCCTCACATAGAGAAGAGAGCGGTCATCCGTCGTTTCATTACGCCACTTCTGCAAGAAACTTTGAGTAGTTTCCTCGCCGTTCTCCACAGACCTCACGCCAGCCGATCTGTGCACAAACGGCACCCGCCCAGCGGCCCGCACCGCGCCCCCACCCTAGAATCGTCGAGTGAAGATTCTCGTTCTCGGCTCCGGTGCTCGCGAGCACGCCATCGTCATCGCCCTGCTCGCCGAACCGGCTGACGGGGGCGAGCGGCACGAGATCGTCGTGGCGCCCGGCAACGCCGGTCTGGCCGCCGACGCGTCCACCGTCGACCTCGACACCAACGACCCCGCCGCCGTCACGAACTTCGCCAACGAGAACAACATCGAGCTCGTCATCATCGGCCCCGAGGCGCCCCTGGTGGCCGGGGTCGCCGACGCCCTGCGCAGCCGCGCGATCCCCGTGTTCGGCCCTGGCCGTGCCGCCGCCGCCCTCGAGGGCAGCAAGACCTTCGCCAAACGAATCATGGATGCGGCCGGTGTTCCCACCGGCCGTGCCGCCCGCGCCGTCACGGCCGACGACGTCGATGCGGCCCTCGACGCGTTCGGGGCGCCCTACGTCGTGAAGGCCGACGGCCTCGCCGCGGGCAAAGGAGTACTGGTCACGCCAGACCGCGCGGCCGCCCGTTCGCATGCGATCCAATGGCTCGCCCACGGTGACGTGCTCGTCGAAGAGTTCCTCTCCGGCCAGGAGGTCTCGCTGTTCTTCGTGAGCGACGGCCACACCGTGCTCCCCCTCTCGCCCGCCCAAGACTTCAAACGCCTGCTCGACGGCGACGAGGGCCCCAACACCGGCGGAATGGGCGCCTACTCCCCCCTGCCCTGGCTCGACGACGAATTCGACGATGAAGAGTCGTTCGTCAACGAGGTGCTCGTGTCGATAGCGCTGCCGACCATCCGCCAGCTCGCGCACGAAGGCAGCCCGTTCATCGGGCTGCTGTACTGCGGCCTCATCCTCACGCCCGCAGGCATCCGCGTGATCGAGTTCAACGCCCGCTTCGGCGACCCCGAGACCCAGGTCGTGCTGGCCCGCCTGACCACGCCGCTCAGCAGCCTGCTGCTCGCCGCCGCAACCGGAACCCTCGCCGGCCACCCAGCCCCCACCTTCTCCGCCGACTGCGCAGTCACCGTCGTCGTCGCGAGCGAGAACTACCCCGACTCCCCCGTCACCGGCCGCGAGATCACCGGCCTCCACGACGCCGCAGCCCTCGAGGGCGTGCACATCGCCCACGCGGCAACTGCCGTTGCACCCGACCCCGAGCCCACGGCCCAGCGCGAGGCCACGCCCGGGGCCGGGGCGGCATGGGAGGGTGAGGCCTCCTCAGAGCCCGAGGCGGGGGCGGCACGGGAGGGTGAGGCCTCGTCAGAGCCCGAAACCGTGCCCTCACGTGCGACAGACGCGGGGGCCCGGCGGCAGGATGCCCGGCTCATCGCCACCGGAGGGCGCGTGCTGAGCGTGGTCGCCACCGGCGCCGACTTCACCGAGGCGCGCCGCCGCGCCTACGCCGCCGTCGACCTCATCACCCTCGAGGGTTCCCGCCACCGCACCGACATCGCCGCTCGCGTCGACCCCGCCGCGACCTCGTCGGCCGCACCCACCGGCGCCGACAACGCCTCCTCTTCCGCGACCACCGACATCTTCGGCACGGCGGCCCAACCCACTGACTCCTCCGGCACGGCGGCCCAACCCACCGACACCTCCGGCACTGCGGCCGAACCCACCGACTCCTCCGGCACGGCGGCCGAACCCACCGACACCTCCGGCACGGCGGCCGAACCCACCGGCTATCTGAGCGGCTCGGTCGGCAACGTCAGTGGGCCGGCCACGATCGAGGGGTGGCAGCACGTGTATTCGGGAAAGGTGCGCGATCTCTACGTGCCCGCGCCCGGAGCTGGCGGAGCGACGCCGGCCACAGTCGGCGGCCGGCGCGGTGCCGACACGTCAACGGCTGGATCGGCGTCGCGCAGGGTCGAGAGCGGCGAACGCTCGGGCGACGGGGCACCCGGGCGGCACGCGGCGTCGACAGATGTGACACGCGACGTCAGCGCGGCGTTGGCCCAGGCGCGCGGCGTGCTCGTGGTGGCCAGTGATCGGGTGAGTGCGTTCGACTATGTGCTCGAGCCGGGCATCCCGGGCAAGGGAGCACTGCTGACCGCGCTGAGCCGGTGGTGGTTCACGCAGATGGAGGGTTTCGCGAACCACGTGCTCGAGAACGACAGGGCTGTCGAGGGGCTCGACCTGCCGCCCGTTCCGGCGGAGGTGGCCGAGCGGTCGATGGTGGTGAAGTCGCTGGAGATGTTTCCGATCGAGTGCGTCGTGCGCGGGTACCTCTCGGGCAGCGGCTGGGTCGAGTACCAGGCGACGCAGAGCGTGTGCGGGGTGCGGCTTCCGGCCGGGCTGAACGACGGAGACAAGCTTCCGGTGCCGATCTACACGCCGGCGTTCAAGGCCGAGCTCGGTGAGCACGACGAGAACATCACGTACGAGCGCACGGTCGAGCTGGTGGGGGCCGAGGCGGCAGAGCAGCTGCGCGGACTCTCGCTGGGCATCTACGCCCGCGCGGCCGAACTGGCGGAGACGCGCGGCATCATTCTCGCCGACACGAAGTTCGAGTTCGGCGCCGATCGAGTCACGGGCGAGATCACCTTGGCTGACGAGGTGCTGACCAGCGACTCGTCGCGCTACTGGGATGCCGCCGCCTACGACTCGGGCGACCGCACCGCGAGCTTCGACAAGCAGATCGTGCGCAACTGGCTGAGCGCCAACTGGGACAAGACGGGCACCCCGCCCGCTCTCCCCCAGGAGATCGTCGAGCAGACCGCCGCCCGCTACCGCGAGCTCATCGACCGCCTGACGGGCCCGCAGTCCTGACCGTCTGACCGACGGCTCCACCGACCGATCGACCCGCAGGCGGCGGATACGTCAGGAGACGCGCGGCGTCGAGTGGAGGATCCACTCGAGCAGAAGAATGTCCTGAAGAATCTGGAGGTGCGACGGGCGGGCAGGTAGGTGCGGCGGGCGGGTCGGCGCGGCAGCGGGCGGGCAGATAGGCGCGGCGGGCGGGTCGGCGCGGCAGCGGGCGGGCAGATAGGCGCGGCGGGTGTGCGGGTAGGCGCGGCGGGCAGGTCGACGCGACGGGTGTCCGGGTAGGCGCGGCGGTTCAGGCGGCGTAGGAGCCCACGAGGCGCACGGCGCCGCCGTCGACACCCTTGGCGCCCTGCTCGAAGCCGGTCAGGTCGCGGGGGGTGGTGCTGACCGTTCCGATCTGCCAGGTGCGGATGCCGTCGGCGGTGAGCGCCGCCGTCACGGCGGCAGCCGCTGGAGCCGCGACGATCGCGATCATGCCGATGCCGAGGTTCCAGGTGCCCTCGGCCGACTCGAGGGTCGTTGCGGCGAGCTGCGACAGCACGCGGAACACGGGCAGCGGCGACCACGTGGAACGGTGCACATCGACCCAGGAGCCCCGCGGCAGAACGCGCGCGAGGTTGGCCGCGATGCCGCCGCCGGTCACGTGGCTGAGCGCGTGCACCGATCCCGCGGGCACCGCGATGTCGTAGCCGGCATGCTCCTCCGGCGACACGAGCCCCGAGCTGGCGGCCGGTGCGCCGCCCGTCGCGAGGCCCGACCCCGACCCCGAGCCGACGGCCGGGGCGCCGCCCGTCGCGAGGCCCGACCCCGACCCGTACTCCGACGCGCCACCCGAGGCGCCGCCCAACCCGACCCCAGACGCACCCCCGCCCGCAAAACCCGGCGCACCCCCGATGAGCCGAAGCAGCGGAGAGGTGTACAGCCGGGTGGGCTCGAGCAGCGCCTCGCCCACCACACCGCCGAGGTCGGGCGACACCGACGTGTACGAGACTCCGGCGCCCGTGAGAATGTGGCGCACGAGCGAGAACCCGTTGGAGTGCAGTCCCGACGATTCGAGCGCCAGAACCACGTCGCCATCGGCGACGCGCTCGGGGCCCAGCAGGGCATCCGCCTCGACGACGCCCGTCGCAGCGCCGGCCACGTCGTAGTCGTCGGGCCCGAGAAGCCCCGGATGCTCGGCGGTCTCGCCCCCGACCAGCGCCGTTCCGGTGGCGGCGCAGCCCCGGGCGATGCCGGCCACGATGTCGGCGATGCGCGCCGGAACCACCTTGCCGCACGCGATGTAGTCGGTCATGAAGAGGGGCCGGGCGCCGACCACGACGATGTCGTCGACGACCATGCCCACCAGGTCTTGCCCGATGGTGTCGTGCTTGTCGAGGGCCTGCGCAATGGCAACCTTGGTGCCCACGCCGTCGGTCGAGGTGGCGAGCAGCGGGCGGCGGTACGCAGTGAGCGCCGACACATCGAACAGCCCCGCGAAGCCACCGAACCCGCCGACCACGTTGGGGCCGTGCGTGGCCGACACCGCCGATTTCATGAGTTCGACCGCGAGGTCTCCGGCGGCGGTGTCGACCCCGGCTTCGGCGTAGCTGTTCGTCATGCGCCCATTCTCCCAGACTCCGGCGCCGCCGGTTGAGTAGCGGCGAAGCCGCGTATCGAAACCCACACCGCGCCCGCCGGTTGAGTAGCGGCAAAGCCGCGTATCGAAACCCACACCGCCCCCGCCGGTTGAGTAGCGGCGAAGCCGCGTATCGAAACCCACACCCCGAACCGGGTTTCGATACGCGCTCCGCGCTACTCAACCAGCGAGGGGCGGTCGCTCAGATGCGCGGCCGTAGAATGGAGAACGGCCCGTTTTCTCTACCGTCTGGAGCCCGCCTCAGCATGTGCGGCATCGTTGGCATCGTCTCGTCTGAACCCGTCAATCAACTCGTCTACGACTCACTGCTGCTGTTGCAGCACCGCGGGCAAGACTCGACGGGCATCGCCACCGCCGAACGCGACATCTTCCACATCATCAAGGCGAAGGGGCAGGTGCGCGAAGCCTTCCGCACCCGCGACATGCGCTCGCTGCTCGGCACGATGGGACTCGGGCATGTGCGGTACGCGACGAAGGGCAACGCGTCGAGCGAGCAGGAGGCCCAGCCGTTCTATGTGAACGCGCCGTACGGCATCATCCTCGTGCACAACGGCAACCTGACGAACACGCGCGAGCTGACGCAGGAGCTCTTTCACATCGACCGCCGGCACCTCAACACCGATTCAGACACCGAGCTGCTGCTGAACATCCTCGCCCACGAGCTGCAGCAGCAGGTATCGGGCATCGACCTCGACCCCGAACAGGTCTTCACGGCGGTCGAGCGGGTGCATGAGCGCGTCGAGGGGTCGTATGCGACCATCGCCATGATCGCGGGGCACGGGTTGCTGGCGTTCAGAGACCCGTGGGGCATCCGGCCGCTCACGCTCGGCAAGCGCACCCTCGAGTCGGGGCGCGACGAGTGGGTCGTGGCATCCGAGTCGCTCGTGATGGAGTCGCTCGGCTACGAGGTCGTGCGCGACGTTCGCCCGGGCGAGGCCGTGTTCATCACGATGAACGGCGAGATGTTCTCGAAGCAGTGCGCTCCGGATGCCCGGCTGGTGCCCTGCTCGTTCGAATTCGTCTACCTCGCCCGCCCCGACTCGGTGCTCTCGGGAATCTCGGTGTACGAGGCGCGACTGCGGCTCGGCAATCGCCTGGCCGACACCGTCGCCCAGTGGACCCCGTCGGGCGACATCGACGTGGTGATGCCCATCCCCGATTCATCCCGCCCGGCGGCGATGCAGGTGGCGCAGAAGCTCGGCATCGAATACCGCGAGGGGTTCTACAAGAACCGCTACGTCGGCCGCACGTTCATCATGCCCGGCCAGGCCGTTCGCAAGCAGTCGGTGCGGCAGAAGCTGAACGCCATGTCGACCGAGTTCAAGGGCAAGAACGTGCTGATCGTCGACGACTCGATCGTGCGCGGAACCACGTCGAAGGAGATTGTCGACATGGCCCGGCAGGCGGGTGCGAACAAGGTGACGTTCGCCTCGGCGGCGCCGCCCGTACGGTATCCGCACGTCTACGGCATCAACATGCCCTCACGCGATGAGCTCGTGGCTCACAATCGCAAGATCCCCGAGATCGCGGCGTACATGGGTGCCGACCACCTCATCTACCAGGAGGTCGCCGACATGGAGGCCGCCATCATCGAAGGCTCGTCGGTGCAGTCGCTCGAGATGAGCTGCTTCACCGGCGACTACGTCACCGGCACCGTCTCGCCGGAGTACCTCTCGTGGGTGGAGCGCACGCAGAACTCCTGACCCGCGCTCGTCAGCTACGCGCTGGCCCGGCGATCCGTTTGAGTGCATGGCGGCCGATGTCTACGCAGGCTAATCGTCGCCGCTCTTCGCAGGTACGGGACGGAGACAGCGCCGTTACTCCTCTAAGTCGAAGTCGAAATTCAGCGGCTCCTGAATATAAAGATCGTTGACGATCTCAGGCTCCCCCTGGGACCATGGCCAGGTCTGTGAACTGTGCTGTCTGTAGAACAAGAACGATCGATCCGCGAGAAACAGCTTTCGGTCCGACCTGTTGTAGGTCAATACGACGGGATTGACGCCAATTTTCATCTGGAGACGGTCAATCCGATCGAGCGCCTGTGTGAGATCGGAGGCCCGTATAGCGTCGGCACCTTCGTGATCCAGCACTCGCTGAAGCAGAATAGCTGAGTCGATTCCGTCAATGAGTTCATCGTCTGTGGCTTCGGTGGCAGTCTGGAGTATGTGTTTGTAGACCTCCAGACCTTCGGGCAAGCGCCTCATCCCGCGAACAAAGTTGTCTGCGAATGTTTGGTACCTCCCTTGCATTTGGTTTGCTACTTCTTCTCGCGCCAAAAGGTAATTCGTACCGCCTGTGAGCTGACGTTGGCGACTCCCAGAGGTGGCGGCCGTTACGCCCTCCGCAAGCAGGTAGCCCTCGGCTAGTCGCTGCAGCAACCCGACACTTCCGTACGCGTCACGCACCATTTGCTGCTCGATCTGATTGCTGATCATCACATTCAGCGCGCTCGACCCTTGGGACACGACCCGGGTCAGTTCAGCGTTGCTCCACATGAGATGGATATCCACGATTCGGCCATCAAGATCCCCGTTGAAGTAAGAAAGAAGGTGGTCTCGGGGCCACACTCCCACGACGACGACAAAAAGCCCATATTCGCCCATGGCCTTCAACATGAACGCGAACTCACTCTGCGCGTCTTGGCTGAGGTAGTGGAAATCTTCCAAGACCAGGCGTCGGCCGGACTCTCGGATTGTCAGCGCAACCCAGAGCAAATCCGCCGAGGTCTGTCCTACCGGCTCGAGTTCAGTGGTGGACTCGAGCGACCCCTGCACCGACCCATGCCCCTCAGCCTTAGCCTTCGCGATCAACTTTCCCAGTTCGATGGCCGCACGGAAGTCGAGAGACCCTGAAATCTCCTTCGACTTCGTCGTGGAAAGCGTGGCACTCACACCGAGTCGCCCGAGCGCCTCCGCGAGCAGCGACGCCGGCGTGGACGAGGGCGTACATTGCACGAGCAATGTCTGGTCGTCAGGCAAACCACGCGCACGCAACCATGACTTGCCCTGTTTGCTGCCGCCATGGACGGCGATATGGCGATCGCTAACCAGTGCCCGCTCGAACAGCTTGTCGAGACCGCCCCGATCGACGTAGGACGGGCTACCGACGTTGGCACTAATGCCGAAGACATTTCGAAGCTTGAACACCTGAATAACTATACGGATGCATGCCGACGATTGATCAACACTGGCTTCCGTGCCAACGGTGAACTCATTGGGGTTGGCTTATGCGGCGCGGTTCTGCAAAGACGCGGTGGATAGAACATGTGCGGTAGTTCGGGGCATACGCGGTAGCTCGAGTTGGCGCGCATGCGCCGAACCACCGCAGATGCAGTGCTGGACCAGCGCTAGCGGCCGCGCACCCACTGACGGCAGGCGCTCAGGCCAGGGCGGGGGCCGGCAGGTTCGGGGTCCAGCCGAAGGCGGGGGCGACGTGCAGGGCGATCTGCTCGAGCAGATGGGCGTTGTAGTCGACGCCCAGCTGGTTCGGAACGGTGAGCAGCACGGTGTCGGCCGCCTGAACCGCGGCGTCGGCCGCGAGCTCGGCCGCGATGACGTCGGGCTCTCCGGTGTACGACCGCCCGAACCGGGCGAGGCCGCCGTCGAGGTGCCCGATCTGGTCTTGCGACTCACCCGCGGCGCCGGAACCGAAGTACCGCCGGTCGAGGTCAGACGTGATGGGGATGACGCTGCGCGACACCGACACCCGCGGCTCGCGGGTGTGCCCGGCGGATGCCCAGGCAGAACGGTAGAGCGCGATCTGCTCCGCCTGCAGCTCGTCGAACGGCACTCCGGTGTCTTCGGTGAGCAGCGTCGAGCTCTGCAGGTTCAAGCCCTGCTCGGCAGCCCAGACGGCGGTGGCGCGAGTGCCCGAACCCCACCAGATGCGGTCGCCCAGCGTGGCCGAGCGCGGTTCGATGGCGAGGGCGCCGGTATGCCCGGTCATCTGCGGGTTGGCGCTGGCGACGCCGGCGCCGGCGATGGCGGCGCGAAAGATCTCGGTGTGCGTGCGGGCCAGGTCGGCATCCGTCTGGCCGTCGGCGGGCACGTACCCGAACGACTCCGAGCCGCGCAGGGCGGTCTCGGGTGACCCCCGGCTGACGCCGAGCTGCAGGCGTTCGCCGCTGATCAGGTCGGCCGCGGCGGCCTCTTCGGCCATGTAGAGGGGGTTCTCGTAGCGCATGTCGATCACGGCGGTGCCGATCTCGATGCGCGAGGTGCGGGCGCCGATGGCGGCCAGCAGCGGGAACGGCGATGCGAGCTGGCGGGCGAAGTGGTGCACACGCACGTACGCTCCGTCGATGCCGAGCTCTTCGGCGGCTTCGGCGAGCTCGATCGACTGCACGAGGGCGTCTCGGGCCGTGCGCGCCTGCGATCCGGGAACCGGCTGGTAGTGACCGAACGACAGAAATCCGATGCGCTTCTTCATGCCGTGTACAGCGCTCGAGCGCCGCTGCGTATTCCCACCTTCATACATTCGCATGGATGCTCGGCAGCAGCATGAGCGCCGTCACTCCGCGACGGCGACGCCCGCGGCCGCCCCGCCCGCACGGGCCCGGCGCGGCAGACACACCGCGAGCAGCACGAAGCCGACCACGGCGCATCCCACGTAGATGAAGCCCATCGGCGCCTGCGAGGTGTCGGGCAGGCCGGCCGCGGCCCCGAGGGCGACCGCGACGAAGAGGTAGCAGATGGCCGAGGTGAGCCCGCCGACGAGGCCGAGGTTGCGGTCGAAGAGCCCCATCACGAGCCCGTAGGCCAGCGGGCAGAGCGCGCCGCAGCCGAGCAAGGCGAGCAGCCCGCCGAGGGTGATCCAGAGTACGTGCGGGCCCACCAGCGTGCCGCTGAGCGCCAGGATGACCGCGCCCAGGCTGAACGCTGCCAGGGCCGAGAAGCCGAGCATCCGCGACGAGATTCTCGTGGCGAAGTAGCTCGTCGACAGTTCGCCCACGAGATTGGCGGCACCGACCACGAGCGCGATGAGGCCGTAGATCGCCGGACTCAAGCCGAGCTGCGTCTCGTAGAGCAGCGGTGCGACGACCCCGAACATCAGCTGCGCGCTGGCGAACACGGCGAAGATCAGGGTGAGACCGACGAAGATGCGTCGCCGGAAGGTGGCCGCCAGAACGTGCCCGATCTCGCGCGGGCGAATCGGGGTGCGTCGCTCGACCGACAGCGTCTCGGGCAGCAGGAAGAAGATGACGACCGCCGCCAGCAGCGCCAGCACGGCGATCAGCACGAAGATGCCGCGCCACGACACGAACTGCACCAGCAGCCCGCCCACGGCCGGTGCGAGCACGGGCGCGAGCCCCCACGACGCGCCCAGCAGGCCCGAGATCGAGGTGAGCCGCGCTCCGCGGAACGAGTCGGCGGCGATCGCGTAGACGATGACCATGCTGGCGCAGCCGCCGAGGCCCTGCACGAAGCGCAGCGCCAGCAACGTGTAGATGTCGCCGGTCACGGCGCAGCCGAGGCTGGCGAGCAGCAGGATGCCGAGGCACACGAGCAGCGTCGACTTGCGGCCGCGCGCGTCGGCGATGATGCCGATCGGCAACAGCCCGATGCTCATGCCGAGCACGTACGCCGACACCGAGTTCTGCACCAGCGTCGACGAAGCGTTCAGCTCGGTGATCATGTCGGGGATGGCCGGGGTGTAGGCGTCGATCGGAATCTGGCTGAGCGGAATCACCGCGAGCAGAATCAGCACGAGCAGGCGCTGTCTGCCGGCCTCGCGCGACGGCACGGTCTTCGAGTCGGTCATGTTTCCCCCCGGATGCACGTTGTGCGGCTCTCCGGATGCAAGCTTATGCGGCTCTCGGCCGGCCCGAAAACGGTGTTCCGGCACACACCGGACACCAGGGTCTGCCGACACTCCAGGCGGACGGAATACGGCACCCCGGAGTATGGTTGTAGCTACAATGAATACCTCCTCAGACCTGCTTGCCGCGGACACCCAGATGGGCGCCGTGACCCTGCGCGTCGGCGACCTCGACGCGATGATCCGGTACTACCGCGACGCCGTCACGCTCGACCTGCTCAGCCAGCACGGCGACGTCGCGGTGCTGGGGCGGGGCAGCACGCCGGTGATGATTCTGCAGCACGCGCCCGAGTTGAAGCACGCGGCACCACGGTCGGCCGGGCTCTACCACACCGCCATCCTGTTCGACTCGCGCGAGGCGCTCGCCGCGGCTCTCTACTCCGTCGCGACCCGCGCCCCGGGCACGTTCACGGGCAGCGCCGACCACAAGGTGAGCATCGCGTTCTACTTCACCGACCCCGAAGGCAATGGCGTCGAGCTGTACTGGGACAGAGCGCGCACCGAGTGGAGCTGGATCCACGGCCAGATCGAGATGACGACCCTCTACGTCGACCCCAACGCGTTTCTGCAGCAGCACCTGACGGCCGAGACCGCCGAACGCGCGGCGACGGCGGGCGTGCCGCGGCTCGGTGCGGCATCCGTCGGCCACGTACACCTCTCGGTGGGCGACACGGCCACCGCCACAGACTTCTACGTGCGGCGCCTCGGCTTCGAGACGACGTTCGAGGTGCCGGGCAGCGCGCTGTTCATCTCGGCCGGCGGCTACCACCACCACATGGCGATGAACACCTGGCAGAGCGCAGGCGCCGGGCGCCGCGGTCTCGCGCTGGGGCTGGCCGAGGTCGACATCGAGGTGCCGGCGACGGATGATCTGGGCGCACTCGAAGAGCGGCTGGCGCACTACGGCACGCCGTTCGCGAACGACGGCCGCAGCCTGGTCGTCGAAGATCCCTGGGGCAGCACCCTCAGGGTGGCCGCGCCGCTCCCATTGATCACGAAACCCGCGTAATGGATGCCCGGCTGCACAGTCTCTTGAAGTAGACACCCGCACCTCTGCGGGCCCTACCCAAGGAACAGTGAATGCAACGAAGCAATCTCCTGCGTGCCGTCAGCACGGGTCTCGCCCTGTCGGCGATGATCGCCCTGCCCTTCGCCGCTGACGGAGCAGCCGAAGCAACGACCCTCGCCGCCCCGACGACCCCGGTCTCGCCCGCCACCCTCACCGCGCCGGGCGGGCCCGGCGTCACCTCCACCTGGACCAGCGGCGACAAGGAGGGCCTCGGCACGTCGTTCGCCGCCGACCCGTCGACCTCGAAGTCGCACGTCTGGTACACCCTCGGCCCCGGCACGATGACCGAGGTGTTCTACCCCACGGCCGACAGCCCCCAGGTGCGCGACCTGCAGTACATCGTGGCCGACGGCTCCGGGTACACGAGCGTCGAGGGCACCGACACGACCCAGCAGGTTCAGCTGGTCGACGGCCAGGCCCTCGAGTACCGCCAGGTCGACACCGCGAAGAACGGGTCGTACCGCATCACGAAGACCTACGCGACCGACCCCGACCGGTCGAGCGTGCTCATCTCGACGCGCTTCGAGCAGCTGACCGGGGCCATCGCGCTGCACCTCTACGTTCTCTACAACCCTTCGCTCGGCAACGCCGACGCCGACACCGGCGCGACCGCCGGCGGCACCCTGGCCGCCTCAGGCAGCACGGCCGCGACCGACCTGCGGTCGTCGATCGGCTTCAGCCGGCTCTCGACCGGCTACAGCGGAACGGCCAGCGACGGGTTCTCCGACCTCATGGCCAACCACACGCTGACCACGCTCTACGACGCAGCCTCCGCACCCGGAAACATCGTGCAGACGGGCGAGATCCCGGTCGGCCGCGACACCTCGTTCACGCTGTCGCTGGGCTTCGGGGGCACCACCACCGACGCCATCTCGGTGGCCGCGGCATCCGACTCCGCCGGTTTTGCCGACCGCGCTGCCGCCTACGTCGCCGGCTGGCACGGCTGGTTCGCCACGCTCAACGCGCCGCCGGCGAGCGTGGCGGGCACCCCGGCCCTGCTGACGCAGTACGACGTGGCGCTGATGACGCTGCGCGCGCACGAAGACAAGACGCACCCCGGTGCGTTCGTGGCGTCGCTCTCGACGCCGTGGGGGCAGGCCAGGACGGGTGCGGCCCCGGGCTACCACGCCATCTGGGCACGCGACCTCTACAACACCGCGACCGCCCTCGACGCGGCGGGCGACCACGCCGCCGCCGTGCGGGCGCTGAAGTACATCCTGAACACGCAGGAGGTGACCACGGGCACCGACGCGGGGCTCATTCCGCACAACTCGATGGTGAACGGGGCGAGCACGGGGCTCACGGGCATCCAGTTCGACGAGATCGCCGACCCGGCCATCCTCGCCGACCAGCTCGGGGTTCGGGATGCGGCCACCTGGGCGAAGATCAAGCTCTCTGCCGACTACCTGGTCGCGCACGGCGTGAACACCCCGCAGGAACGGTGGGAGGAACAGGGCGGCTACTCGCCGGCCACGATCGCGGCCGAGATCGCCGGGCTCGTCTCGGCCTCGTCGATCGCGCTGGCGAACGGCGACACCGGGCGGTTCGGCACATACCTCGCCACCGCCGACAACTGGCAGGCGAGCGTGGAGTCGTGGACGGTGACGCACAGCGGTGACATCGCCACCGCCCACTACGAGCGCATCAACCGCACGGGGGCACCCGATGAGAACCAGACGATCACCGACGGCAACGGCTGGCTGAACCTCGACGCCCGCGACGAGATCGACCCGAGCTTTCTCGAACTGACGCGACTCGGCATCAAACCGGCCGACGACCCGGTGATCGTGGCATCCGTCGGGGTCGTCGACTCGATTCTCAAGGTGAACACCCCGTCGGGGCCGATGTGGCACCGCTACAGCGAAGACGGCTACGGCGAGTTCGCCGACGGTACGCCCTTCGGCGGCTCCAGCACCGGGCACAGCACGGGCCGGGCCTGGCCGGTGCTGACCGGCGAGCGCGGCGAGTACGAGCTCGAGAGCGCACAGCTCGCCCGGGCCGCGGGCGACGCGTCGAGTGCGGCGACGCACACCGCTGCGGCGAAGGCCGACCTCGCCGCCATGGCGGCGAGCGCCAACGCCGGGTACATGATTCCCGAGCAGGTGTGGGATACGGCCGATGCGGCCGGCTTCACCGAGGGCGAGGCCACCGACTCCGCGGCACCGCTGGCCTGGGCCGACGCCCAGTTCGTGCGGCTGGCGATCTCGATCAGCACCCCCGCCGTGGCCGGTCAGCCGGCCAACGTCGAGACGCCGAAGAGCGTTGCCGCGCGCTACGCGAACCTCGTCACGGTGACCTTCGTCGAGACCGCCAGCACGACCCCCGGCGACTACGTGTACGTGGTGGGCGACGGGCCGGCGCTCGGCAACTGGGACACGGCGAAGGCCATCCGCCTCTCGCCCGCCGGCTACCCGGCGTGGTCGGTGCGGGTCGGGCTGACGGGCGGAACGAGCGCGAAGTTCAAGTTCTTCACCCGCGGCGCCGACGGGGTGGTGCACTGGCAGCTGGCGCCCGACACGGTGAAGGCGGTGCCGTCGTCAGGTTCGGTGACCTTCACGGGCACGTTCTAGGCCGTCGGGTCGGCGGGTCGCTCCTCCTCGGAGGGAGCGGCCCGTCGTCCGTCGTCAGACGCAGTAGGCCGCGCGCCGGGATGCACGTCGGCGGGAGCGACCCGCTGCACCTCGAGCGGGCCGGTGAACTGGCTCGCCCGCAGCTCGGAACGGGCATCCCCGCTGAACAGTGCGTCGGGCGGCGTCTTCGAAGGCGCGGTCTTCTTCCGTGGGGCATCCGATTCCAGCGGCGTCTCCGAGATCTCGACCCGGCTGCGCGGAACGGTCTGCGGGCTCACCTGCTGCACCCAGCTGACCAGCGATTCACGCACGTAGCAGCGCAGATCGAAGAGCGTCGGCGCATCGACGGCCGTCACGAGGATGCGGATGCGCACGTAGCCGGCCACGGCATCCGTCACCTGCAGAATGGCCACACGGTGATCCCACAGGTCGGTCTTCTCCATCACGCGGTGCAGTTCGTCGCGCATCGCGTCGGGTTCGACGCGCCAGTCGAGATCGAACTCGACCGAGCCCATCAGCTCGGAGTTCTTGCGGGTCCAGTTCTGGAAGGGGGTGGTCGTGAAGTAGGTCGAGGGCAGCACCATGCGCCGGTCGTCCCACAGGTGAACGACCACGTAGGTCAGCGTGATCTCCTCGATTCGGCCCCACTCGGTCTCGACGATCACGACGTCGTCGACCCGGATGGCGTCGCTGAAGGCCAGCTGCACCCCGGCGAACACGTTGGCGAGTGTCGACTGAGCGGCCAGACCCGCGATGATCGAGATCAGGCCAGCCGATGCCAGGATGCTCGCGCCCGCCGCCGAGACGCCTGGGAACGTCAGCAGAATGGCGCCCACTCCCAACAGCACCGCCGCGACGACCGTGATGCGCCGGATGATCAGCACCTGCGTGCGCAGACGACGGGCATGCCGGTTGTCGGCAACATCGATGCGGTACCGCGCGAGCCCGAGGTCTTCGAGGAAGATGGCCAGCGCGCAGATGAGCCAGGTTCCGGCCGCGATCGAGGCGACGAGCAGGCTGTGGCTCAGAAACTCGCGCCACCCCGGGTCGACGGCGGTCGACTGCACGGCCACCCAGAGGGCGATGACCAGCAGGAAGATGCGGAAGGGCATCCGCGCGCGTTTGATCAGCCGGCTCGCCCACGCCTTCTTGCGCGCGATGCGGCGCACGATGAAGGCCACCAGCGCGGTGACGACCACCGCGCCGACGGCGGCGATGAGCACGTAGACGAGAGCCTGCAACCAGGGCATAGTGGCCAGACTAGACAGAAAATCGGTCAAAGGGCGGGGCTCCTTCACAAAAGACGTGAGATGGAGAATCGCGCGGCGGTGCACAAAACATTTCGGAGTCTCCAGCCTGTCATGCCGGTCGGTCCGAACCTCCGTAACGCCTGTGCGCGCCCACGCAAGCCCTCGCGGGTGCGCGGCGGTGGCGGCCTAAACGCTCCTGCGCGGTGCACGCGCTACAGCGACCAGGCCACCACCGACCACACCGGCTACGCCGGCTACGCCGAGGCGCTCGACGCCGCGCTCGAACCGCTGCCGCCGGCGGCGGCGGCGACTGCGGAGTCGGAGGTCACGCCGGCCCCCGACGCGCCCGCCTGATCGCGCACCTGCGTGGCCTGCGGGGATCGCGCGGCGTGCGAGTCTTCGATGGCCCGCGTTGCCCGCGTGGCCTGGGGGCCTTGAGGGGCACGGCCGCGGGCCGCGGGGCGCACGAAGAAGAGCACGGCCACGGCACCGACCAGCGCCACGACGGCGGGCAGCAGCAGTGCCTGCGACATGGCGGTCGCGAAACCGGCCTGCAGGGCATCCGGCAGCACCCCCGACTCGCCGGCGGATGCCCCGCCACCCGCCGCGGCCGGCAACTCGGCCACGAGCCGGGCCTGCATGAGGGCTGCGATCGCGGCGCTGCCGATGACGGCGCCGACCTGGCGCGTGGTGTTGTACACCCCAGAACCGGCGCCCGCGAGCCGCGGGTCGAGGTTGCGGGTCGCGGTGGTCGACAGCGGAGCCCAGATGAAGGCGTTCGCGACACCCAGCAGGGCCAGCGGCAGCAGCAGCTTCCAGAGGTCGACGCTCGGCGTCATGAGCGCGCTCAGCCAGAACAGCGCGCCGGCCAGCGAGGCGAACCCGAAGAGGGTGAGGATGCGCGGGTGCACCCGGTCGACCAGCTTGCCCACCACGGGCGAGAGCACCATGGTGAAGATCGCCATCGGCACGAGCAGCAGGGCCGCGTTGGTCGGGCTGAGGGCACGTACATCCTGGGCGTAGAGCATGAACGGCAGCACCATTCCGGTGATGACGAAGCCCATCACGGTGACGGCGATGTTCGCGAGCGAGAAGTTGCGGTCGCGAAACACCTTCAGCGGCAGCAGCGGCTCACCCCGGTTGACGCGCTGCCACACCACGAAGGCCACCAGCAGCACGATGCCCGTGATGATGAGCCCCCACACCGTGATCGGGCCCGTGATGGTGCCCCAGTTGTAGGTCTCACCCTCCTGGATGCCGAAGACGATGCAGAACAGGGCGACGGCGCTGAGCACCACACCCAGAATGTCGAACCGGTGGGCAGTGGTCTTCAGCACCGGCACGAACCTCAGGGCCAGGATGAACGCCACCACGCCGATCGGAACGTTCACGAAGAAGATCCACTCCCAGCCGAGGCCGTCGACGAGAACGCCACCGAGAATCGGGCCGACGAGAGTGGCGACGCCGGCGACCGCGCCCCAGAGAGCCATGGCCTGGCCGCGGCTGGTCGCCGGGAAGATGCGGGTGATGACGGCCATCGTCTGCGGCGTCATCAGTGAGGCGCCGAGACCCTGCACGACGCGGGCGATGATGAGCGTGCTGATGTCACCCGCGAATCCGCACCAGAGCGAGGCGAGAGTGAAGAGCACGAGGCCGGTGAGGTAGACGTACTTCGGGCCGAAGCGGTCGCCCAGGCGGCCGGTGATGAGCAGCGGAACGGCGTAGGCGAGCAGGTAGGCGCTGGTGACCCAGATGACGCTGTTGATGTCGGCGTCGAGCCCCTTCATGATGGCGGGGGTCGCCACGGTGACGATGGTGCTGTCGACCAGAATCATGAAGAACCCGATGACGAGGGTCCAGAGTGCGGGCCACGGCTTGACCATGGTTTCCATTGGGGTGTCCTTTGCTTGTGAAGTCGGTGTGCCGTGCCGAGCGCCGGAGTTGCGGTGCTCAGCGGTGCGGTCAGTGCATGAAGTCGGGGTCGTCGATCCAGGCGATACGGTGTTCGGCTAGATCGTCGATGAGGGCGGCGAGCCACCCGGTCTCGGCCGTGAGCAGCGCGGCCCGGTGTTCGGCGTGCAGCATGAAGAGGCGCTGTGCTCCATCCGACTGCTTCTGTGTGATCATGTCGCCCACCTCCTCAGCCTGCCGGCGCAGGTCGGCGAGCCGCACGCGCAGCAGCTGCACGACGGCCTGGCGGGGCAGGTTGTGCGCCTCGCTGATGGCGAGGGCGAACTCGGGGTACTCGTACGGCGAGTCGGCGAGCAGCTGCGAGACCCGGGTCTGCAGGGCCAGCCGGCCGGTCTCGGTGATCTCGTAGGTGGTGCGCTCGGGTCGCTGGCCGTCGCGGTCGGTACCGACGACGCGCGCGTAACCGTCGCGCTCGAGGCGGTCGATGGCGTGGTAGAGCGAGCCGGGTCGCACCTTCACGATCTCGTTCTTCAACCGCCGGATTAGCAACTGGTACATCTCGTACGGGTGCATCGGGCCCTCGGTGAGCAGCGCGAGCGCCGACAGGCCGAGGGGGGTGAGAGCGGCAGCCGCGGGCATGAGAGGAGCTTTCGAGAGACGATATTCGGAGCGAAATATTCGGTGTGAACTATTCCACTTGGAACATTACGCCGTCGTCACGTCGAACGCAACCGTGTGCCGGCCCGGCGCGCACTACGAACCGCCGCCGCCCAGCACACGATGGCCAGCAGAACCAGCACGACCGCCTGCACGGCGACCGCGGGCATCCCGCCGGCGTCGAAGGTGATCACGCCGAGAAACGCGCCGAGCGACCCGCCCAGGAACACCGCCACCATGAACACGGTGTTCGCCTGCGCCGACGCCTCGGCGTTGGTGCGCAGCACGCGGTTCTGGTTCGCCGACTGCGCCGACTGGTTCGCCCAGGTGATGAAGAACATCGACACCGCGAACACGACGATGCTGCCCGAATCGACGATCACGGTTGCGGTTGCGACCAGCAGCACCGCGAGCGACACCCCGGCGACCGGCAGCGCGCCGAAGCGGTCGATGAGCCGGCCGCCGAGCGGCGTCACCACCCCGGCTGCCAGGCCGACCAGCCCGAACAGGCCGGCGCCCGCGACACTCCAACCGAACTCGGGGCCGGTGAGGTGCAGCACCATCACCGTCCACAGCGAGTTCAACGTGGCGAAGGCGAAGAAGTTGATGGCCGAGAGCGGCAGCACGGTGGGCGACGACCGCACGAGGGCGAGCGTGCCGGCGAGCAGGGCACCGTAACTCGTTCCGATGCTGTCGAGCCGAACATCCACCCGCAGGGCACGCCTGAACAGGGGCACCGTCGCCAGCACCAGCGCCGCGAACACCACCACCACGAGCCGCCAGCCGAGCGCCTCGACGAGCACACTCGCCAGCACCCGGCCACCGAAGATGCCCACGAGCAGCGCCCCGACGAGCGCCGTGGTGGTGGCGCCCGACCGCCCCTCTGGCGCCAGCTTGTTCGCGGCCGGAATTGTCAGCTGCGCGATGTTCGCCACCAGCCCCACCACGAAGAAGCCCAGCCCCACCCCCACGATCTCGGGCAGCGCCGCTGTCGCGAGCATCGCCACGGCCAGCAGCACGAGCTGTACGGTGATCTGCCGACGCGGCTGGATGCGGTCAGACAGCGGCACCAGCAGAAAGATGCCGATCGCGTACCCCACCTGCACCGTGGTCGCGGCGATTCCGGCGACGGCCGGCGTCACGCCGAGCGACGTCGCCATGTTGGTGAGCATCGACTGCGGCAGGTAGATGGTGCTCACCGCGACGGCGGCGGTCGCCGCGAGCACGGTGAGGCGCAGGGTCCAGGCGCGCTGGTCGGTCAGGGCTTTCATGCGGGGTGGGCTCCGGATGCTCGGGATACGGCTTCGGCGGCCTCATTGCCCTCGAGCGACCCAGCGTGGTGGGCCGCTCGTCAACGGTATGCCGTTTTCGGCGCTGCGCGGCTCTCGACGCCGCCAGAGCATGAAATACGGCCCGGCAAGCCCTCATTCGGCTTGGCGGACCGCATTTCATGTCGAACTGCCGTCAGACAGACGGCGGTCGGCGGTCAGGCGGTCAGACCGTCAGCTGCACGTCGGCCTCTGCTTCGCGGTTGAGGCCCGCCGCGTTCGGCGGCGCGACCTCGGGGTCGATCTCGGCGGCCGCGAGCAGCGCCTCGACGCGCGCGGCGAGCGACACGTCGACATTGCGCCAGTACTGCAACGCACGCGCCTTGATGTCGGGCACTGTCACCTGGCCCACGTGGCCGGCGATGTTGTTCGCCAGTCGCTCGCGGGCGACGTCGTCGAGCACTTCGCGCACGAGCGTGCCGGCCTGGCCGAAGTCGTCGTCTTCGGCGTGCAGGGTGGCGGCGGTGCGCTGCAGCTCACCGTCGTTCTGCCAGCCCGCCGAGTCGCCCGCGGCCTGGGCCGAGGCGGCCGGGCCGCCCACCGAGTTCGGGGCGTAGACGGGGGTCGACGGCGGGTTGTACGCGTACCGCGCGGCACCGTCTTTCGAGTACGAGTTGACCGGCGCGGCGTGCGGCGCGTTGACCGGCAGCTGGGCGTGGTTCGTTCCGACACGGTAGCGGTGGGCATCCGCATAGCTGAAGATGCGCGCGAGCAGCATCTTGTCGGGGCTGGCCGCGATGCCGGGAACGAAGTTCGAGGGTGCGAACGTCGCCTGCTCGATCTCGGCGAAGTAGTTCTGCGGGTTGCGGTTCAGCGTGAGCGTGCCGACGCGGTGCAACGGGTAGTCGCTGTGCGGCCACACCTTGGTGAGGTCGAACGGGTTGAAGCGGTAGGTCGCCGCCTCGGCGTAGGGCATGATCTGCACCGAGAGGGTCCATGACGGGAAGTCGCCGCGGTCGATGGCCTCGCCGAGGTCGCGGATGTGGAAGTCGGCGTCTTCACCGGCAATCTGGTTCGCCTGCTCCTGGCTGAGCATTTCGATGCCCTGGTTGGTCTTGAAGTGGTACTTCACCCAGAAACGCTCACCGGCGGCGTTGATCCACTGGTAGGTGTGCGAGCCGAAACCGTCCATGTGGCGCCACGACGCAGGCAGGCCGCGGTCGCCCATCAGCCAGGTCACCTGGTGGGCCGACTCGGGGCTGAGCGACCAGAAGTCCCACTGCATGTCGTTGTTGCGCAGGTGCGAGCCCGGCAGGCGCTTCTGCGAGTGGATGAAGTCGGGAAACTTGATGCCGTCGCGAATGAAGAACACGGGCGTGTTGTTTCCGACGAGGTCGTAGTTGCCCTCGGTCGTGTAGAACTTGAGCGCGAATCCGCGCGGGTCGCGCCAGGTGTCGGGGCTGCCCTGCTCGCCGGCGACGGTCGAGAACCGGGCGAGCGCCTCTGTGGTGACGCCGGGCTGGAACAGCGCCGCACGGGTGTAGGCCGACACGTCGTCGGTGATCTCCAGGGTGCCGAACGCTCCGCCGCCCTTCGCGTGCACGATGCGCTCGGGCACCTTCTCGCGGTTGAACTGCGCCAGCTTCTCGAGCAGGTAGTGGTCGTGCAGGGGAATGACGCCGTCGGCACCGACGCTCCGCGAGTGGTCGTCGCTCGCGACGGGGGCACCCGAGTTGGTGGTGGTCACGGGGGTGGTGGGCACGTGGGTGGTGGGCACGGTGTCGGTCATGCAGTTCTCCTTCGGTTTCGTATACAGCTTCGGTCGGTTGAGTTCTGTGCGGGGTGGCGGCGACGACGGATGCCCGGGGCGGTGTCGTTCGTCAGGCAGGGGTACGGGCATCCGTCGTCGCCTGGCAGGCGGCGCAGAGACCCCAGTACGTGACCTCGGCGGTGCTGATCGCGAACCCGCCGGCCTCTGACGGCTCGAGGCAGGGAGCGTGCCCGACAGCGCAGTCGACGTCTTGCACGGCGCCGCAGCGCGTGCAGATGGCGTGATGGTGGTTGTCGCCGATGCGGCGCTCGTAGCGGGCGGGCGAACCGGCGGGCTCGATGCGACGGATCAGGCCGGCCTCGGTGAGAGCACCGAGCACGACGTAGACCGACTGCAGGGTGATGTCGGGCTGGCTGAGCCGCACCCGGCGGTGCACCGCGTCGGTGTCGGCGTGCGGCAGCTCGCTCAGGGCTTCGAGCACGGCCAGGCGCTGCGACGTGACGCGCAGGCCTGCGGCGCGGATGCTGTCTTCAGGCTCGGGCGTCATTCGGCCAGTCAACCACTGATTGTGAAGAGTTCACAATTAGGTCGGGAAGGGCAGGCGCCGTCAGGCCTCGAACCAGGGGGTGATGACCGCCCGCGCCAGGGTGTGCCCGAACATGGTGAAGCCGAGAAACGCTGGGGTAGCGGTCGGGTCGATGCCGAGAGTCTCGACGTCGAGCGCGTGAACGCCGATGGCATACGGGTGCCTGCCGTGGCCGGCGGGCGGCGCCGCACCGAGGAAGCGCGCAAGGCCCGCGTCGTTCTTCAGCTGGAACGCCTCGGCCGGCAGGCCCGAACCGCGCTCGTCGCCCGCGCCGGTGCCGAGAGAGGTGACCGAGGCGGGGATGTCGACGACGGCCCAGTGCCAGAAACCCGACGCGGTCGGCGCCGCCGGGTCGTACATCGTGACGGCGAAGCTCTTCGTGCCGTCGGGAAATCCGCTCCAACTGAGCTGGGGGCTGGTGTCAGAGCCTCCTGCGCCGAAGATGCCGCTCACCTGGGGCAGCGGGAGCTTCTCTCCGTCTGTCACGTCGGTGCTGGTCACAGCGAAGGCGGGAACCTGGGCGATCGCATCGTAGGGAGTGCCGCCGGTCGATGTGCTCATGCTGTTCTCCATTCGTCGGTGTGCTCGTACATCGGTGTGCTCGTTACATTCGTATCACCCGCCGCCCCAGACGGCCTCCTCGTCGGGCGACGCGGCCCGCGTAGAATGGTGGTATTCGCCCGCCGTTCGAAAAGAGTTCCCGGTGCCCACAATCGTCGTCGAAGTCATGCCCAAGGCTGAACTGCTCGACCCCCAGGGCAAGGCCGTAGCCGGCGCCCTCGCCCGCCTCGGCCGGTCGCAGATCAACGGCGTTCGGGTCGGCAAGCGCTTCGAGATCGAGGTCGACGGCCCCGCCGACGACGCGATCCTCGCCGAAGTCGCCGCCCTGGCCGACGAGGTGCTGGCCAACCTCGTCATCGAAGACGTCATCAGCGTGCACTTCGCCGGCGCCGACGGGTTCGGCCTCGACGCGTCGCTCGACTTCGCGACGGGCAACGTGACCTCCGACACGTCTGCGGCAGCGGCGGGTGCGACCTCCACCGAGACCGCGCAGCAGCTCGACGACGAGATCAGCGAGGGCCTGGCGTAATGGGAACCAACTCGGGGCTCGACGGCTACGGCTCGCGGCCGTCGATCGACGTCGAGCGGGCGGCGGGCTCGGGTTCCGGCTCGTTTTCGGGCGAGGGCGCAGGGGCGGGCATCCGTGTCGGCGTCGTCACCTTTCCGGGGTCGCTCGACGACCGCGATGCAGCGCGAGCGGTGCGGATGGTCGGAGCCGAGGCCGTGCCTCTGTGGCACGGAACGCACGACCTCGAGGGCGTCGACGCGATCATCCTGCCCGGCGGGTTCAGCTACGGTGACTACCTGCGCGCCGGGGCCATCGCGAGCCTCTCCCCCATCATGGCCGAGGTCGTCGACGCGGCCGAGAGCGGGGTGCCGGTGCTCGGCATCTGCAACGGGTTCCAGATGCTCACCGAGGCGCACCTGCTGCCCGGAGGCCTGATTCGCAACGACCACGGCGCGTTCATCTGCCGCGACCAGCGCCTGCGCGTCGAGAACACCTCGACCGCATGGAGCAACGCCTTCGCCGACGGCGCCGAGATCACCATTCCGCTGAAGAACGGCGAAGGCGGCTTCATCGCCTCGGCCGACGAGATCGCGCGGCTCGAGGGCGAGGGCCACGTCGTCTTCCGCTACCTCGAGGTGAACCCCAACGGGTCGATGAACGACATCGCCGGCATCACCAACGCCCGCGGCAACGTGGTCGGCCTCATGCCGCACCCCGAGCACGCCGTCGAGCCCGGCTTCGGCCCCGACACCCGCGCCGCCATGCGCTCGGGCACCGACGGCCTCGCGCTCTTCGCCTCGGCATTGACGGCCCTGCTTGCCCGCGCCTGACCTGTATCGCGGTCGCCGCACGGGCCTCCCCGCCCGCGTGAGATGCCTGCCTCCGGCCTTGGTCGGCCCTCCCGTCAGCGGAACGAGGCTAGAGAGACGGGGCGGAGGAGCCAGCCCGATGGCTCACGCATCCACCACTGGCCGGTGGCGCGGCGCTCGGCACGGGTCGTGAAACGATAGAGGTAGACGCGGGCGCGCACCCACGTCGGCGCAGAGCCGTCGAAGGGGTCGATGCGCAGCAGTGCGAGTGTGGGGCGATCGGCCTCGAGCAGGCGGCGCACGAACGCCTCGAACCAGCGCGTGTCGGGCGAACCCAGGGCGAGAAACCACATCAGCCAGTCGAGCCGCAGATGGTAGGGCGCGAACTGGCGGGGGATGCGTCGGACGTCGCCCGGCTTGCCCTTGAACTCATACGGCAGCCAGTCGGCGTCGCTCGCCGGCATGGCCGCACTGCTTCCCTCCACGATCACCTCGTAGCGGCGCTTCGTCACGCTGCCGAAGGCGCCGTAGGCGTTGACCAGGTGCCAACGGTTGAAGCTGGCGTTCATGAGCTGGCGCCGCGAGAGCAAATTCTTCGCCGGCCAGTAGCTCAGCACGAGCAGCAGGGCGGCGACAGCACTGGTCAGCACGACGAACCAGAGCGGCGAACTCGAGAGACCCGCGGCCGTCACCGGCACAGAGGCACCCAGCAGCACGTCGTCGCTCACCGCCGAGAACGCCAGGATGATCGTGAGCACGTTCAGCCACGCGAAGTTTCCCGACAACACGAGCCACAGCTGCGTCACGATGACGATCGCGGCCGCCACGCTCGCCACCGGCTGCGGTGCGAACAGGAAGAAGGGCACCACGAGCTGTGCGAAATGGTTGCCCAGCACCTCGCCCCGGTGCATCCACCTCGGCAGCAGGTGCGCGAACCGGCTCAGCGGGTTCGGCATCGGCTGCGTCTCGTGGTGGTAGTACAGGGCCGTGAGGTCACGCCACGAACGGTCGCCGCGCAGCTTGATCAGCCCGGCGCCGAACTCGAGCCGAAAAACCAGCCAGCGGATGAGCAGGATGATCGTAGTCGGCGCCGCGACGTCGTTCGACCCTAGCCACGCGACCGTGAAGCCCGCCTCGAGCAGCAGGCTCTCCCAGCCGAAACCGTAGAACGTCTGCCCGATGTCGACGACCGAGAGGTACAACGCCCAGACGAGCAGGAACGCGACCGTCGGCAGCCAGGGTGGCCCGAGCTGCGGCAGACCCGCCACGAGCGCGGCGGCGACGGCGGCGCCCAGCCAGCACAGCACACGCAGCGAGCGGTCGGAGTAGTGCCACCGGAACACCGACGGATGCGTCTTCGCCGACGTTCGCGCAATGAACCGCGGTGCCGGCAGCAGCCCGTGCTCGCCGAGCAGGGCGGGAAACTGGGCGGCCGTCGAGATCAGCGCGATGACGAACACGGCAGCGGTGCCCCGCTGCAGCACCTGCCTGGCCACCTCGTAGTTCGTGGCGTCGAACCACTCCATGGTGCCACGGTAGACGGGCATCCGATTCGCCGCCAGCGGCGTGCCAGTAGAATCGGAAGGCAACAGTGCCGCCCTCGAAGGAGCCTTTACGCGTGTCTGACAGCCCCACGAGCATCCGCCCGACCGTCGACAGCGTGAGCGTCGCCGAGGCGACCCCCGAGAAGGAGCAGCCGTATGCCGCGCTCGGGCTGAAGCCCGACGAATACGCGCGTATCCGCGAGATTCTGGGGCGCCGGCCCACGAGCGGCGAACTCGCGATGTACTCGGTGATGTGGAGCGAGCACTGCTCGTACAAGAGCTCCAAGATCTATCTGCGGCAGTTCGGGTCGAAGACCACCGAGAAGATGCGCAAGAACCTCATGGTCGGCATCGGTGAGAACGCGGGCGTCGTCGACGTCGGCGAGGGCTGGGCGGTCACGTTCAAGGTCGAGTCGCACAACCACCCGAGCTACATCGAGCCGTTCCAGGGCGCGGCGACCGGCGTCGGCGGAATCGTGCGCGACATCATCTCGATGGGCGCCCGCCCCGTGGCGGTCATGGATCAGCTGCGGTTCGGCGACATCGACAACCCCGACACGGCGCGGGTCGTGCACGGCGTCGTCGGCGGCATCAGCTTCTACGCGAACTGCCTCGGGCTGCCGAACATCGGCGGCGAGACGTACTTCGACAGCGTGTACCAGGGCAATCCGCTGGTGAACGCGCTGGCGGTCGGGGTGTTGCGGCACGAAGACATCCACCTGGCGAACGCCAGCGGCACGGGCAACAAGGTGGTGCTGTTCGGCGCGCGCACCGGTGGCGACGGCATCGGTGGAGCATCCATTCTCGCCAGCGACACGTTCTCGTCGGGCGGGCCCACCAAGCGCCCAGCGGTGCAGGTCGGCGACCCGTTCGCCGAGAAGGTGCTCATCGAATGCTGCCTCGAGCTGTTCAGGGAGCAGCTGGTCGAGGGCATCCAAGACCTCGGCGCCGCCGGCATCAGCTGCGCGACCAGCGAGCTCGCCAGCAACGGCGACGGCGGCATGTACATCGAGCTCGACAAGGTGCTGCTGCGCGACCCCACCCTCACCGCAGAAGAGATTCTGATGAGTGAGAGCCAGGAGCGCATGATGGCCGTCGTCACGCCCTCGAAGCTCGCGGCGTTTCTGGCGGTTGTGGCCAAGTGGGATGTCGAGACCAGCGTTCTGGGTGAGGTCACCGACACCGGCCGGCTCATCATCGACTGGCGCGGCGAGCAGATCGTAAACGTCGAGCCCCGCACGGTGGCCGTCGACGGGCCGGTGTACGACCGCCCGGTCGCGTACCCCACGTGGATCGACAAGCTGCACGACGACACCGCTGCCACGCTGCCCCGTGCCACCGACGACGATGAACTGCGCGCCCAGGTGCTCGCCCTACTCGGCAGCGCCAACCTCGCTTCGAAGAGCTGGATCACCGACCAGTACGACCGCTACGTGATGGGCAACACGGCGCTGTCGTTCCCCGACGACGGCGGCATGATCCGCGTCGACGAGGAGTCGGGGCTCGGCTTCGCCATCGCCACCGACGCCAACGGCCGCTATTGCCAGCTCGACCCGTACCACGGCGCTCAACTCGCGCTCGCCGAGGCATACCGCAACGTGTCGGTCACCGGCGCCGTGCCCGCCGCGGTCACCGACTGCCTGAACTTCGGCTCACCAGAGAACCCCGAGGTCATGTGGCAGTTCTCGCAGGCCGTCGCGGGCCTGTCAGACGGCTGCCTCGAGCTCGAGATCCCCGTCACGGGCGGCAACGTGTCGTTCTACAACCAGACCGGCGGTGCGCCCATCCACCCCACCCCCGTTGTCGGCGTGCTCGGCGTGATCGACGACGTCGCGCGGCGCGTGCCGAGCGGCTGGCAAGACGAGGGCAACAACATCTACCTGCTCGGCACCACCTCGACCGAGCTCGACGGGTCGGCCTGGGCCGGAACCATCCACGACCACCTCGGCGGCCGCCCGCCGGCGGTCGACCTGCCCCGCGAGGCCGCGCTCGGCGCGCTGCTGCACGCCGGCACCATGCAGGGCCTGCTCGCCTCGGCGCACGACCTCGCCGACGGCGGTCTCGCTCAGGCCCTCGCCGAGGCCGTGATGCGCTTCGGCGTGGGCGCCCGCGTGTGGCTCGACGAGCTGATGCTGCGTGACGGCATCGACCTCACCACCGCCCTGTTCAGCGAGTCGACCGGCCGGGTCATTGTGTCGGTTCCGCGCGAAGACGACGTGAAGTTCATGGGCCTCTGCGAGGGCCGCGGCTACCCCGTGCTGCGCATCGGCGTCACCGACGCGGGGGCGGGCCTGCCGGCATCCGAGGCGGCCGTGGGCATCGGCGTCGAGCCGACACCGGCGACGGATGCCGCACTCGACATCCAGGGCCACTTCAGAATCGGCGTGCCAGACCTCTACGCCGCCCACCGCTCCCCGCTGCCGGCACGCTTCGGACCCACCGTCGCCTAGCTCGCACGACGTCAGAGACTGAGGTGGAACCTCAGTGCGTGATCGACCTGCTGCATGATCCATCCCGGGGCGTACCCGGTGATGCCACTCAGCCGATCGACCGAGACTGTTCTCACCTGCTCGGCCTGGATCTTCGATGCGCTGGTCAGCCCCATGGCCTCCATCGCCTCGTCGTCGGCCACGAACACCTGGAACTCACCCCGGGAGTTGGAGACGTTCGACGTGATCGGAACGACGGTGACCGTTCCGCGCCCGAAGCTCGTTGCGGCCTCGTTCGCGCCGTCATTGCTCACGACGACACACGGCCTGGTCTTCGACGCCTCACCCGGTTCAGTCGGGTCGAGCCTGACCGCGACGACGTGACCCCGTCTCACGCGCCGAGCCCGTCTCCCGCCGTCTCATCCCATCCTCGGGACTCTGCTGAGGCCAACCATTCATCGTTGGCCGCGATGTAGTCGCTGACCGATCGCATCTCGCGTGCGATGCGAACGAGATCGTGGATCACTGCCGATCTGTTGCCTGATCGGCTCTGGGCGAGAGCATCGATGTATTCGACGTCGTCGTCAGACAGGCTGACGCTGAGTTTGGCGGTCATACCACAATGCTACCGAAGTACGACCGCTCGCGCTATCGAGAGCTAGTCGGCCGCGACGACGGGGGTCGAGCCGGTGTCAGCCGCGATGCGCTCGTGGTGGTGGATGACCTCGGCGACGATGAAGTTGAGAAACTTCTCGGCGAACTCGGGGTCGAGGTGCGACTCTTCGGCGAGCGCCCGCAGGCGCTTGATCTGCCGTGCCTCGCGCTCGAGATCGGCGGGCGGCAGGCCGTGCTCGGCCTTCAGGCGGCCGACCGACTGGGTGAACTTGAAGCGCTCGGCGAGCAGGTGGATCAGTGCGGCATCCACGTTGTCGATGCTCTCGCGCAGCCCCTGCAGCTCGCGCAGGGCATGGGCGTGGTCGGCGCTGTTCACGTTCATAGTCAGAACTTTATTGGGTCGCCGGGCCACGAACCTGAGTTATTGCAGACTGTGCACTGGGCGGCGACGGCCGACCCGCAACCGCTTCTGCGTCAACAGGATGCCCACGAAGACCAGCACCGCACCGACCGGTTCGTTCCACACGAACGCCTCACCCAGAACGAGCACGCCGAGCAGAACCCCGACGACCGGCGTGATGTAGGTGACGGTCGACGCCGAGGTCGGGCCCCAGGTGCGCAACACGTTGATGTTCCACACGTACACCACGCCCGTGCCGAGCGCACCGAGGGCCAGCAGGCTCAGCAGCACGGGCAGGCTCAGGATGATCGGCCCCACCGCCACGAACGGAGTCAGCACCAGCAGAACGAGGGCACCCATGCCGACCTGCATGAACGCGAACGGCACCCCCGCGATCGACCGCCGACTGAGGAACCGGCGCGTGTAGCTCAGCGCGATTCCGTAGCAGAGCGCAGACCCGAGGCAGGCGAACTGCCCGACGAGGTCGCCGCTCAGCGCCGCGTACCCCCACGGCCCGATGATGACCACGGTGCCGAGGATGCCGATGGCGATGCCCGACACCTGGCTGCCGTTGAGCCGCTCGACCCGGAACACGGCGGTGGCCATGATCGCCGTCATGATGGGGGTCACGGCGTTGTAGATGCTGGCGAGGCTCGACGAGACGTACTGCTCGGCCCACGCGAACAGCAGGAACGGCATGGCGCAGCCGACCGTTCCGAGCACGAGGAAATGCAGCCACACAACCCGCTCGCGCGGCAGCCGGTGTCGCCCGACCAGCACGATGATGCCGAGCGTCAGGGCGCCGAACACCAGCCGCGCCCACGCCACCTGCCCGAAGCCCACGCCGGTGAGAGCGACCTTCATGAAGAGGAAGCTGCTGCCCCAGACCAGCCCCATCGCGAGAAACTGGATGAGGATGCCCAGGTTGCGGGCGGGTGGGGCGGGAGCTACAGCGTCGAGGGGCACCCCGCGACACTATCGCGAACGGGCGACGGGGCCCCGGGCATCCGGAAGCGCTGACCGAAAACCGCCGAGCCGTGGCAGTTACTCGACGACCGCGAGGTTACTCGACGACCGAGGGGTTACTCGACGACCGAGCAGTCGCTCGATGACCGAGCAGTCACTCGACGACCGAGATCGTGACCTCGATGTTGCCGCGCGTCGCGTTGGAGTACGGGCAGACCAGGTGCGCCGCATCGGCGGCCTCGCGGGCCTGCTCGGCGCTGGCCTTCGGAACGTACACGTCGAGCTCGACGGCGAGGCCGAAACCGCCCTCGCCGTTGCTGCCGATGCTGACGCTGCCCGACACCTCGGCGTCGGTCGTGTCGATGCCGAGGCGCTTGCCGACGACGTGCAGGGCGCTGAGGAAGCACGCGGCGTAGCCGGCCGCGAACAGCTGCTCGGGGTTGGTGCCGTCGCCGGTGCCACCCATCTCTTTGGGCGGGCGGGTGTCGAGGTCGAGGCGGTCGTCTTCACTTCTGACGTGGCCGTCGCGCCCTCCACCAGAGGCGTGGGCGATTGCGGTGTAGAGAGCTTCCATGACTTCAGTCCATCACACTTTTCGAGGGGCATCCGCCCGGTGTGCGACGATGTAGGCATGGGCAACGTCGCCAAATTCCACCAGGCCGCCGAGGCGTTCATCGAGCTCGTTCGACTCATCCGCCCCGAGCAGTGGGATGAGCATGCCCTCGGCTCGTGGAGCGTGCGTTCGCTCGTCGGCCACACCACCCGGGCCATTCTCACCGTCGAGACCTACCTCGGCCACGACGAGGTCTCACGGGTGGGTCTGCCGACCGCCGAAGACTACTACGCCCTCATCTACACCGACTTCGCCGACCCGGTCTCGGTGGCCGCGCGGGGGGTCGAGGCGGGGGTCTGGCTCGGCGACGACCCGGTTCAGCAGATCACGGATGCCCTGCAGCGCGCCAGCGACGCCATCGCCTCGGCGCCCGCCGGCCGTGTGGTCTCGGTGGGCGGGCACGGCATCGAACTGACGCAGTACCTGCGCACACGCATCTTCGAGCTCGTGGTGCACTCCATCGACATCGGTCGCGCCATCGGCCAGCCGCACGGCCAGTCGGTCGAGTGCATCACCGACGCGACCTCGCTCGCGGCCCGTATCGGCGCCCGGGCGGGGTCGGGCGAAGAGATTCTGCTCGCGCTGACCGGGCGCGCGCCACTGCCCTCGGGGTTCTCGGTGGTCTGAGCCCGGGCGAGTACCGTAGTCGCATGACGGTGACGCTGCGGCCCATGCCCGACGAGGTGATGAGGAGCTGGCTCGACACGAGCAACGCCCACTACGAGGCCGAGCGTGTCGCCAACGGCGACTCTCCCGAGGAGGCCGCGCGCCGGGCACGCGAGTCACGCGAACAGTATTTTCCGGGTGATCAGCCAATCGCCTCGCACGCCGTGTTCGAAGTGCTGGCCGGCGGCGAGCCGGTCGGCGTGCTGTGGCTCGGGCCGCTCACCGACGAACGCCCCGACGAGTGGTGGGTGTTCGACATCGAGATCGACGAGGCGCACCGCGGCCAGGGGTACGGCCGGGCGACGATGCGCCTGGCCGAGACGGCAGCCCGCGAGCGCGGCGCGGTGAAGCTCGGCCTCAACGTGTTCGGCTCGAACACCGTGGCGCAGAGCCTCTACACCTCGCTCGACTACACGGTGACGGCGATCAACATGTCGAAGTCGTTGCTGCCGTGAGCCTGCCCCGGCCGGGCGACGACCCGCAGCCCGGCGGCAGATCGGCCCGCGTCGCCCTGCCCTTCCAGTCGCTCGGCGTCATCGTCGTCGGTATGAGCCTCGCCGTGTGGTGGCCCGCCTTCACGCTCGGCGCCTGGGGCGAGATCTTCTTCGACACCCTGCTGCAGGTGTGGGCAGCGGCCACCGCCGCGTTCGTTGTGGTCGTGCTGGTGCCGGCCGCCCGGCGCCGCATCGGCTGGCTGGCCGTGACCCTGCTGCTGCCGACCGCCTGGCTCGTTCTAACCATCGCGATCTCTGACGAGACCGGCAACGTGTGGGTGGCACTGGGCACCCTGGCCGGGGTTCTGCTGATCATCCTGGGCATCCCGTGGATGATCTGGGTTCTCGCCCGCATCGTGTGGCCCGACATCAACGAGCAGGTGCCGCTGCGCGGGAAGGTGCTCGTGCTGGGCACCGTGCTGCTCATCGTCGCGGCGTCGTACACCCTCGGCCTCAACCAGGCCCGCTTCCTGACCTGCGAAGACTTCGCCATCAGCGGCAACTCCGAGCCGCCGGGCTGCGTGCACCAAGCCGACCTGCCCGGCTGACGGCTGATGGCACGCGCCGGGCGCCGACCACCACAGGCCGCCCACCACAGGCCCGGTCGACCTGCGCCGTCACTCGGGCGGGAACACCACCGACGGCTTCACCCCGAGCTCGGCGGCGAACTGCTCGTTGAGCTCGTTCCAGCCGTAGTCGAGTGCCTTCACACCGCGGCGGGGGGCCTCCGGATGCCCGGCCAGCACGGTCTCGAGAACGTCGAAGCACAGCTGCCAACCGGCCGCGACAGCCGACACCATCACCGGGTCACCGAGCGTGTGGCGCAGCACCAGCACCGAACCCGACTCGTCTTCGTCGCCCCCCGCCGGGTTCACGTCGCCGAGCAGGGCCTCGAGGCCGTCGGTGGTGACGTCGGCCGTGATCTCCCAGCGCAGCACGTCGGGGCCCCAGGTGTGCTTGAGCAGGTGCGGCGGCTTGACCACGAGCACCTCGATCGGCACCTGCTGGTCGTCGCCCACGCCGTCGGCCAGCATCACGAGGGTGGCCGGCCCCGCGGCGTCGAGGGGGGTCTCGGCGGTGTGGGGCGCCCACATCCGCAGCTCGCCCGGGTCGGTGAGGGCCTGCCAGAGTCGATCGGCCGAGGCGCTGAAGTCACGTTCGATGACGACCGTCGTGCGATCATCCACACCGGTCGACACGCTCACCCGTTGAAGTTCGCTTGTCATTCAGCCAGAGTACGTCAACCCCTCCCGGGCGGGCAGTCCGGCACGTAGACCTGAAGCATGAGAGCACTCACCTTCCAGGGAACCCAGAACGTCTCGGTCGAGACCGTACCCGACCCCACGATCGTCGAACCGACCGACGCCATCATCAAGGTCACCTCGACCGCCATCTGCGGGTCAGACCTGCACCTCTACGACGTGCTCGGCGCGTTCATCAACAAGGGCGACATTCTCGGCCACGAGCCGATGGGCGTCGTCGTCGAGGTCGGCAGCGACGTGAAGAACCTCGCCGTGGGCGATCGCGTCGTGATTCCGTTCGTCATCGCCTGCGGTCACTGCTACATGTGCCAGCGCGGGCTGCACAGCCAGTGCGAGACCACGCAGAACCGGCAGAGCGAGAGCGGGGCGTCGCTGTACGGCTACACCGAGCTCTACGGTGACATTCCGGGCGGACAGGCCGAGTACCTGCGCGTGCACCTCGCCGACTTCAACGCGCTGAAGGTCGGCACCGACCTCGCCGACGAGCGGTACCTCTTTCTGAGCGACATCCTGCCCACGGCCTGGCAGGGCGTGCAGTACGCCAACGTGCCCGACGGCGGAACGCTGGCAGTGCTCGGCCTCGGCCCGGTGGGCCAGTTCGCCAGCCGCATCGGCGTTCACCTCGGCTACCGGGTGCTCGGTGTCGACCCGGTGCCTGAGCGCCGGGCGATGGCCGAGCGGCACGGAGTGCAGACCCTCGACCTCAGCGACGACCTGCTCGCCCAGCTGCGCGACGAGACCGACGGGCGCGGCCCCGACTCGGTGGTCGACGCCGTCGGCATGGAGGCGCACGGCAACCCGGGCGCGGCCTTCGCCCAGAAAGCGGCCGGGCTGCTGCCCGATGCCCTCGCCAAGAAGGTCATGACCACCGCCGGTGTCGACAGGCTTGCGGCGCTGCACCTGGCGCTCGACGCGGTTCGCCGCGGCGGAACGGTATCGCTGAGCGGCGTCTACGCCGGCGCCGGCGACCCGATGCCGCTCATCCACATGTTCGACAAGGGCCTCACGCTGAAGATGGGCCAGTGCAACGTGCAGAAGTGGCGCGACGAGCTGGTTCCGCTCGTCGAAGACCCGTCTGACCCGCTGGGCACCGAAGACCTCACCACCCACGCGGTGCCGCTCGAGCAGGCTCCCGAGATGTACAAGACCTTCAAGGAGAAGGAAGCCGGCTGCATCAAGGTCGTGCTGAAGCCGTAGGTGCGGCCCGGGGCGCGGGCAGACGGCCCGGGGTGCGGGCGGATGGCCCGGGGTGCGGGTGGATGCCCGGCCCCCGCCACAGTGGCGCGCTGGGGCGCGCGGCGGTAGCGTGGCGGGCGTGATCGGTGACGTGGTGGCGGCGCTGCAGTTCGAGCTCGAGCGGGGTGAGTCGCTGCCCGGCACCGAGGATGAGTTCGAGAGCGCACTGCGCCCAGCCACGATCGCGCGGCTGAGTCTGCACCAGCCCGTGCGGGCCGCGCTGGTGTTGCCCTACGCGGTCGAGGTGCGCATCGAGCAGCCGGGCGGCGGATCGTCGGCGGGTGCGCCCTCGCCGGTGGGCGCACAGACCGCCAGCGATCGGTCGAACGTGGACGCACACACCGCCGCCGCGCAAGCGTACGTGGACGCACAGGCTGCCGGGCACGCCACCCGGCCGCAGGAGCTTGCCGTGGTGGTGCGCAACGACCCCGACAGTCCCGTCGCGTTCCTGCGGGTGGCGATCTCGGGCGTGACGCCGGCGCGGCTGCTGCCCACGATCGACGACGACCTGGCGCTCGAGTTCGACCCCGGGGAGTACTTCGTCGAGCTGCGGCGGGGTGGTTCGTGGGCGGAGGTCGAGCATCCGGTGCCCCTCAACCGCGTCTCGTACTTCGGCGAACGGCAGGCCGCCGCACTCTGACACCCGTCGGCGAGCGAGCAATGGCCGCGCGCGCCCCCGGGTCAACCCGGGGAGGTCAGGAGTCGGCGGCGTCGATGCGGTCGAGCAGGTCTTTGGCGGCCTTCGCGATGTCGTCGTGGTCGTTCTGGGCGGCGCGGCTCTCGAGCGAGATCACTCCCCCGCGGCGCACCTTCGAGAAGTCGCCGAACGGAAAGCTGTAGTGCCCCTTGGTGTCGTCGGGCTTGTCGTCGTCGACGCCGAGGTGCCACTTGGCGTACTCGCCATAGCCGTTGTTCTCGATGAACGTGTTCTCGCGGGCGGCCGTGGGGGCGGCCTCACTCCAGTCGTCGCGTTCGTCGCGAACGACCGCGCCATCGGCGATCAGCTTCTTCGCGAAGTCGTAGGCCTTCTTGTTGAGCTTGACTGTCATGCCACGACCTTATTTCGGGTCTCCTGGTCGAGGTAGATCCTGCGCACGCCGAGCGCGATGGCTATGATGCCGAACAGCGCGAAGTAGGCGAACACGTAGTACTGGAAGAGCTGCTGCTGGTCGAAGGCGGCGTCTTTCGAGCTGAGCCGCAGCACGGTGACGAACAGGCTGGCGGCGGTGATCGAGGGCAGGATACCCCGGAGCAGCACCGTCTCGACCTCCTTGAGCACGAACATCCCGAAGCCCGAGAGCTCGACCGTGGGGGCATCGCCGAGGTGGTGACGGTACGCGTCGGCCGAGCGGTACCGGCGCTGAACGACGAGGTCGACGACGAGCAGCACCACGGCCACCAGTACGAGCGAGCCGAGCGCCACGTAGACGCTGCTGCCGTAGTCTGCGGCGACCTCGTCGCGGGCGAAGGCGGTGGCGATGAGCACCGGTCCGGTCGCGATGGCGATGAGGCAGAGCGAGTAGACGATGGCGCTCACCCGGCGGTGGCGGGTGTACTGCCTCAGGTCGGCGTCGGTGAGGTCGGCGACCGCGCGGCCGCCGAAGGTTTGCGGCTGCGCGGGGAGATGCGGGGGCGTCTGCGCGGGCGCGGGCGCGGGCGGCTGCGGCTGCGGCTGCGGCTGCGGCTCAGTAGACAAGCTCGGCCGGCTCCAGCCGGTGCGCCGAGTCGCCGACCAGCGTCTCGTCGCGCGGGTTCAGCGACAGCACGCGGTCGCCGTCTTTCAGGTCGTCGAGCGACACCCAGAACAGGCTCGGGCTGCGCGTCGACATGAAGTAGTACGTACCGTTCGTGAGGTCGGCCCCCGCCTCCCACCAGGTGGGATACACGCCTCCGTCTTGGTACGGCGCTCCATACGGCACCGCCACGTTCTGAATGAGCTGGAACACGCCGGCCACGGCCTGCTCCACGTTCGCGGGCTCGGGCAGGTAGTGCAGAAAGTAGCTCGCGCGAACGAAGCGGTCGAGTGAGGTGATGTCGCCCGGAGGGGGCAGCTCACCCCCGAACGGCTTGTACCGGGCGAGGTTGGCCACCTGGGCATCCATCGTCGGCGAGTTCGCCATCACCTGGAATTCGGGCCCGTGGTGCACCACCAGCCTGCCCTCAATGGGCTCGATGATGGCGGAGTCTCCGCTGGCGTCTTCGAGAGCCACGTGCACGCCCATCTGCTGCCCGCGCAGCAGCCGCGACGAGATGCGCACGTCGTCGATCGCGTCGATGGCCTCGGCCACGGTGGCGAAGCTGTCAAGCAGGTACTGCACCCACAGCGCGTTGGCGACGGATGCCCGGCCGTCGTCGACCGCATACATGTCGGGCGTCGGGTCGAGGTAGAGCGCGTGCGCGGCGAGACCCTTCTCGTTGAGGCCGTCGACCGTTCCGAGCCGCCACATGCTGAGCACGACGCTGGCGTACCGCGACACCCAGGTGTGGTTCTGCGTCGACTCGGAGCCTCCGTCGCGGGCCGTGCCGCGCGGAACGAACCACAGGTCGGGCTCGTCGCTCACCGCCCAGTCCATGCAGCGGGAGACCGTCTTGGCGACGGCGTTGTCGTTCCAGAAGATGCGCGTGCACATGCCCATCACGCTACCCGATGCGGCGGGCACCGCTCGCGCTGGACGCGCGGCGGCGGGGCGGCGGGGCGGCGTCGACGACGACCGCGGCGGGGCCGGGGCCCGAACCGCGACCGCGACCGACGTCGCGGGTCAGTCGTGCTTCTTCGTGAGGGCGGCGGGCTTGTGCACCGCCTCGCCGCCGCTCTTGTCGCTCTTGACGAGAAACTGGGGGTCGTCGGGCGACGCCTTCACGTCACGCTTCGCAGCGTGGGTGTCGCTCGTGATCTTCTTCTCCACCTTGCCCTCGGCGGTGCCGCCGTGCGACTGCCAGGTGACCTCATCGCCCTTCGTGAATTCGCTCATGAGCCGACGCTAGCCCCGGCACCGGATGCGCGGCCACCCCTTGCGCGGCGTTCGGTTCAGGCTGGGTCGTCGGCGCCCAGGAGGTCATGGCGCACGACGATGGCCTCACGGCCGGGGCCCACGCCGATGGCCGAGATGCGCGAACCGCTCATCGCCTCGACGGCCAGCACGTAGTTCTGGGCGTTGACGGGGAGGTCGTCGAAGGTGCGGGCGCCGGTGATGTCTTCGGTCCAGCCGGGGAACTCTTCGTAGATCGGCACGGCGTGGTGGAAGTCGCTCTGCGACACCGGCACCTCGTCGAACCGAACGCCGTCGACGTCGTACGCCACACACACCGGGATGGTCGAGAGGCCGGTCAGAACATCCAGTTTGGTGAGCACGTAGTCGGTGACGCCGTTGATGCGCGCCGAGTAGCGGGCGATGGGGGCGTCGTACCAGCCGCAGCGGCGCGGGCGGCCAGTGGTGGTGCCGAATTCGAAGCCGTTGGCGCGCAGGAACTCGCCCGACTCGTCGAACAGTTCGGTCGGAAACGGGCCCGAGCCGACGCGGGTCGTGTACGCCTTGACGATTCCGATGACGCGGTCGATGCGGTTGGGGGCGACGCCCGAGCCGGTCGCAGCCCCGCCCGAGGTGGCGTTCGACGACGTCACGAACGGGTAGGTGCCGTGGTCGACGTCGAGCATGGTGGCCTGCCCGCCTTCGAACAAGACGGTCTTTCCGGCATCCAGGGCCTGGTTGAGCACCAGCGAGGTGTCGGCGACCATCGGCCGCAGCCGGTCGGCGTACGAGAGCAGGTCGGCCACGATGTCGTCGACGAGAATGGCGCGGCGGTTGTACACCTTCACGAGCAGGTGGTTCTTCTGCTCGAGCGCCCCCTCGACCTTCTGCCGCAGGATGTTCTCGTCGAACAGGTCTTGAATGCGGATGCCGAGCCGGTTGATCTTGTCGGCATAGGCCGGCCCGATACCGCGGCCCGTCGTGCCGATCTGGCGTTTGCCCAGAAACCGCTCGGTGACCTTGTCGAGCGTGCGGTGATAGGCCGTGATGACGTGCGCATTCGCACTGATCAGCAGGCGCGACACGTCGACGCCGCGCGAGATGAGCGCCTCGAGCTCGTGAAAGAGCACCTCGATGTCGACGACCACACCATTGGTGATCACCGGCGTCACATTCGGGGTCAGGATGCCCGACGGCAGCAGGTGCAGCGCGTACTTCTGCGTTCCGATCACGACAGTGTGACCGGCGTTGTTGCCGCCGTTGAACTTGACGACGTAGTCGACCCGGCTGCCGAGCAGGTCAGTGGCCTTTCCTTTGCCCTCGTCGCCCCACTGGGCTCCGATCAGTACGATTGCCGGCATTTCTAGAGCCCTTCTGTGGCAGTGGGCGCGGCGGCCTGCGCCGCGCGGAAGTTCGCGGTCTCGATCGCCTCGGCAGCCGACGGGTCTGACATCTCGAGAAAGTCGCTGAGGCGGGTGACCTCGTCGTCTTCGCCGATCACCTCGGCCGCGCGGCGAAGCGCGTACAGCGAGCGCAGCACGCCCCGGTTCGGCTCGTGCGACCACGGCACGGGGCCCTGCCCGCGCCAGCCGCCCTTGCGCAGCGCGTCGAGCCCGCGGTGGTAGCCGACCCGCGCGAAGGCGTAGGAGGCGATCACCTCACCCGACTCGAAGGCGCGGTCGGAGAGCAGCGCCCAGACGAGCGACGAGGTCGGGAAACGGCGGACGACCGCCTCGAGCTCCTCGCGTGAAAGAGGTCGGTCGCCCAGTGCCTCCACAACGTCGTCGTCGGGGTTCAGCAGGGTCGGGGGCACGCCAAGGAGGTTTTCGCCGGTCACACTCGATCCTATCAAAGCGCCGCCTCGGGTCGGCGGCCCCGGCTGGCCGGCGTGGGCACCGGATGACCGGCGGGAGTGTCACGCCCGTGTCACGTCGACGTCACACTCCCGTCACGACGGGCTCGTCATACTGCCCCTTACGAGGGGTACGGCACACCGCACAAAGGGGCGCTCATGAAGAGCACAGCACGACGCACATCCACACGATCATCCGGTCACCGCGCACGCGGGCTGTTCGGCTCATCGTCACAGCACGGCAAGGTCTCGATTCTGACGGTGAGCGCGCTGGCGACAGTTCTGCTCTTCGTCGCGTTCGTGGCGTTGAGCGTCACTGCCCTCGGCACGAGCCAGAGCGCCTCGGCCGCGACTCCGAAGTCGGTGTCGCAGTGCGACGGAACAGACGCCGGCAACCCGAACTTCGCCGCCTACGCCGCGGGTGGAGCCGGAATCACCTGCACCATCACGGTCGAGAACGAATTCGACGTCGCCACGGGAACCACGTCATCCACCCTGTCGCTCAACGAATGCGTCGGCGCCGCGGATGCGAACACGTTCTGCACTCCCACCGTCACGCCCTCGACCAGCCTCATCGGCTCGATCGACCAGTGCAAGGGCGTCGGCAATTCCGGCGGCTCGAAGATCGTCTGCATCATCAACATCGTGAACACCATCGTCGGCGGGGCTCCCGCGGGCGCCGCGACGGTCAACCAGTGCATCGGTTCGGGCACCGGCGCGATCTTCCCCATCGTCGACTGCACGCCCGGCGGCAATACGACGAACGCTGTCGTCACGCAGTGCAACGGGTCGGGCAACGGCGGAACGCTCGTGCTCCTGGCCTGCTCGTCTGATGCGACTGTGAGCGCGAGCCTGCCGTTCACCATCAACCAGTGCAACGGAACCGGCAACGGCGGCGGCGCGTATGTCGACTGCGAGGTGACGGTGACGAACATCATCACGGCAGTGGATTCCGGCTCGCCGACGGGCACGGCGACAGGCACCCCGACCGACAGCCCCACGGGCACGCCGACCGACACTCCGACGAGCACCCCCACCGACACGCCCACAAGCACGCCGACCGACACACCGACGAGCACCCCCACGGATACACCGACGAGCACGCCGACGAGCACCCCCACCGACACACCCACAAGCACGCCGACCGACACGCCCACGAGCACGCCGACCGACACCCCGACGAGCACCCCCACCGACACCCCGACGAGCACGCCGACCGACACACCCACGAGCACGCCGACCGACACGCCCACAAGCACTCCCACGGATACCCCGACGAGCACGCCCACCGACACGCCGACGAGCTCCCCGACCGACACCGCCACCCCGACACCCACGGTGACGGCGACGATCACGGCGACGCCCACCCCGACCGCCAGCGCCTCGGCGTCGGCCTCGGCCACCACGACGGCGACCGCCAGCGCGGCCGCCGCGACGACCGGCACCGGCGGATCGGGCGGCTCCGGCGGCGCCGGCGGGGGTGGGTCTGGCTCGGGCGGATCGACCTCAGCCCTCGCTGAGACCGGCCTGATGATGGCTCCGGCCCTCGGCATCGGCGGCGCCGCACTGCTGCTCGGCATACTCGGTATCACCGCCGTGACGGCCCTGCGCCGCCGACGCTCACACCAGGAGTGACGCCCGGCCGGGCATCCACCTCGCCTGTCGAGTGGATGCCCGGCACACCGGCCCCGACCCCGACCCCTTCGCTGAGCAATGCGGCCAAGGACAGTAGCACGCAGAAGATTCTGCCGACAGGGTGCCGAAAAGAGCCTCCTACTCGCGTCTGACGCTCAGAACCGTCGTAGAGTTCAAGAACCGGCGAGCCGGCTGCGCGAGTCACCGACCTGTACACCGCAGTACACGTGAATCTCACCCAGATGCGCTTGAACCGCGATGGGGGCAGCGCTATGAATTCCGAGCACACGACGTTTCGTGAGACGAGTGCCGATCTTCTGGGACGTCTCGGTGCCTAGCCTCACGGTGCTGGGCGGGTTCGCTCTCTCAGATGACAGCCGCACGCGCATCACGGTGTCGGCGACCTCCCGCCGCCTTCTGGCCTACCTGGCGCTGAACGCCCGCGACATCGGCCGCATCACGATGGCCGGAATCATGTGGCCCGATGCCAGTGAACAGCGTGCGGCGATGAGCCTGCGCACGGCCCTCGCCCGAATGGATGCTCAGACCCGCGATCTCGTGCACGTGGCATCCGCGAGCCTCAGCCTGGCCGATGCGGTGACCGTCGATCTGCGGTCGTCGCACGCGCTCGCGATGCGCCTGCTCCCGGCCGACACGACCGCGAGCGCCGCCGACATCGCCCCGGCGGCGGTGGCCGCCCTCTCAGAAGAGCTGCTGCCCGACTGGTACGAGGACTGGGTGCTCGATGCGGCCGAAGACTGGCGCGCCCTGCGCATGAACGGGCTCGAGGCGCAGTCGCGGCTGCTGGTGCAGAGCCGCCGGCTGCCGGAGGCGGGGGTGGCCGCGCGGGCGGCCATCGCGGCCGAGCCGCTGCGCGAAAGCGGTCAGGCGGCGCTGATAAAGGTGCACATCGCCGAGGGCAACCAGTCGGAGGCGCTGCGCGTCTTCGACCGCTACTCGGGGCTGCTCTTCACCTCGCTCGGGCTGACGCCGACGCCGCTGCTCTCGGTGCTGGTGCGTGACATGGCGCCCTGACGCCGCCGGCGGCTGGGCACCGAAGGCTACGCCGAGAGGCGCTCGGGCATTCTGAACTGGAACACCTCGACGTAGCCGTCGCCGAAGCACTCGACGCACACACGCACGTCGTCGCCCACCGCGGGGTCGGTGTCGAGAGTGTCTACGTGACGGTCGGCGAAGGGCTGCACCGGGTCTGCCCCGGAGCCTTCGCAACGCTCGCACATTTCGTGGTTCTGCATGCTGCCATCATGCGCCGCACCACCGACATCGCCTCGGGGATGCCCGCGGTGAGTCGTGAATCCGCCGATGCTCTCAGTCACCTCGACCAAGTGGGCAACACCCGGGGGTCGGTCATCGCATCCTCCACCCTGCTCGAGACAGAGCTGCGGCGTCTATCGCATAACTTGCACAGTGGTGTGCAAGTTATTAGGATGAAGGGGTGCACACGATCGATCAGACCAAACCCCCGCGGCGCGACGCCGCCGAGAACCGCATCGCGATTCTCGAGTCGGCCCGGCTGCTGCTGAACCGCGACCCGGAGGCCTCACTCGAGGCCATCGCCGCCGGCGCCGGCCTCTCCCGGCGCTCGATCTACGGCCACTTCGCCACACGCGACGAACTGGTCACGGAGATCCAGACGCTCGGCGGCCAGCGGGTCACCGCGGCCCTTGCGCACGTCGACCACGTCGACTCGCGGGTCGCGATCGCCCTGATCGGCGCCCGCCTCTGGTCTGAGGTCGAGAACGTGCGCGTGATGGCCCAGCTGGCCGTGCGCGGCCCGCAGCGCGCAGCGATGGCCGACACCCTGCGCCCCGTGCGCGAGAAGCTGCGCAGCATCGTCGAACGCGGAATCGCTGCACGCGAACTGCGCACCGACGTCGCCCCCACCACCCTCGCGAACCTCATCGAGGGAGCCGCCCTGTCGGTGCTCGACGAGGCCATCCGTGCCGACCTGTCGAACGAAGAGGGCCACCGGCTCGTCATGCTCGCCACGCTCGCCACGGCCGGGCTCTCGTGGCACGAGGCCAGCGCCGTGATCGTGCACCACCCCGAACTGCAGTTCGTCGAAGCTCCCGCGCGGGGCGAGACCGAACCGCCGCGCGCGCCCGCGCCTCTGCAGTCGCCCGACGCCTCGCACGAGACGCGCGACCGCACCGCCGCATCGACCCGCACCAGTGGAGCACCGTCATGAAGGTCATCCTGAACGGCGTCTCGAAGGGCGAGAACGGCGAGAACCTGCCGCGCACCAGCCTCCGCTACGAGTCGGGAGCGGTCACCCTCGAGGTGGTCGAGACCGCCAGGCGCCCCACCGTTCTGGCGCTGCTCGCGTCTGGCCGCATGGTGGCGGATGCCGGCACCATCACGTGCGACGGCTCGACCGACTCGGCCTCGCTGCGTGCCCGTTCCGCCGTCGTCGACGCTCCCGACGTGAGCGAGCCGGTCGGCGACCTGCGCCTCACCGCCGTCGTGCAGGAGGAGCTGATGTTCGCAGACCGGCCCTCGTCGCGTCGCGCCACACTCGACGCTCTCACCGAGCTCGACGCCGCCCGGTACGCCGACTTCGAGGTGCAGAACGTTCCGCCGGCGGTTCGGCTGCGCGTGCTCGCCGAGCTGGCGGTGTCGCGGCCGGGCATCGAGGCTGTGGTGCTCACCTCGCCCGACCGCCACGGTGGTGACCCCTTCGCATGGTGGGCGGTCGCGGCCGATCTCGCCCAGCGCGGTCTCGCCGTGCTCGTCATCGCCTCGGAGGCATCGGTCGACGTCGTGCGCGACGTCAGCGAGAAGTTCGAGGCCGACCGCCTCGTCGAGTTCGAGCGCCGCGCCGCCCGCCTTGCGGAGGCGGAGGCGGAGGCCGAAGCCGAGGCGCAGGCGCAGGCGCACGCCGAGACGCAGGCACACGCGCAGGCGCAGGCGCAAGCCGAGACG
>NZ_JAZHPE010000020.1:0-22459 GCF_036553535.1 Subtercola sp. YIM 133946 | reverse complement strand
CGCTGCCGCTGGTTGAGTAGCGGCGCAGCCGCGTATCGAAACCCGCGGAGTGCTGCGGCTGGTGGTTTCGATACGGGCCTGCGGCCCTACTCAACCGGCGTGACGCTGCCGCTGGTTGAGTAGCGGCGCAGCCGCGTATCGAAACCCGAAACCCTCGTCGACGCCCTACAGCGCGAGGGCCCGCTCGAGCAGTTCGGCCTGCTCCTTGGCGTGACGCTTCGCCGAGCCGGCGGCCGGTGAGGCGGATGCCGCACGCGACACCACGCGGATGGTGCGGCCCTGCGGCAGCCGTGAGGCGAGCTCGAGGCAGACGTAGGGCCAGGCGCCCTGGTTCTGCGGCTCATCCTGCACCCAGACCAGCTCGGCGTTCGGGTAGCTCTCGACGACGGCGCGCAGTTCGGATTCGGGCAACGGGTAGTACTGTTCGAGGCGCACCAGCGCGACGTCGTCGTTCGGGGACTTCTGCAGTTCGTTGAGCAGGTCGTAGTAGATCTTGCCGGCCATCAGCAGAACGCGCTTCACGTTCGGCTTCTGCACGGCACCCTCGGCGACGCGCGGGTCGTCGAGCACCGGCTCGAACCGGCCCTGGGCGAGGTCTTCGACCGAGCTCGTCGCGCCGCGCAGGCGCAGCATCGCCTTCGGGGTGAAGACGATCAGCGGGCGACGCGGCCGGGCGTAGGCCTGGCGGCGCAGCAGGTGGAAGTACGACGCCGGGGTCGAGGGTCGGGCCACCGTCATGTTGTTCTCGGCGCAGAGCTGCAGGAATCGCTCGATGCGGGCCGACGAGTGGTCGGGCCCCTGCCCCTCGTAGCCGTGCGGCAGCAGCAGCACGAGCGACGAACGCTGGCCCCACTTCTGCTCGGCGGCCGCGATGAACTGGTCGATGATGATCTGGGCGCCGTTGGCGAAGTCGCCGAACTGGGCCTCCCAGAGCACCAGCGCGTCGGGGCGTTCGACCGAGTAGCCGTACTCGAAGCCCATGGCAGCGTATTCGCTCAGCAGCGAGTCGTAGATCCAGAACCGGGCTTGGTTGTCGCTGAGGTTGACCAGCGGCAGCCACTCCTGGCCGTTCTCCCGGTCGTGCAGCACCGCGTGGCGCTGCACGAAGGTGCCGCGCCGGGTGTCTTGCCCCGAGAAGCGAACGGGGGTGCCCTCGAGCAGCAGCGAGCCGAGCGCGAGCAGCTCGCCGAACGCCCAGTCGATGTTGCCGTTGCGGCTCATCTCCACCCGCTTCTGCAGCAGTTGCTGTAGCTTCGGGTGAACGGTGAAGCCGGCCGGCACGTTGTTGAACGCATCGCCGATGAGGGCGACCGTCGACGCGGGAACACCCGTTGTGTCGGGTTCGCCGGCTCCGTCGTCGTTCTGCTGCGCCTCGGGGCGCTCGAGGTCGGAAACGGCGTTCATGTCGTCGGTGATGATCGGAATCGACGAGGTCTGGGCCGCGTGCGTCTCGGCGAAGGCCCGCTCGAGGCGGTCTTGGAAGTCGCGGTGCGCGGCCTCGTACTCCTCCTGGCTGATGTCGCCGCGGCCGACCAGCGACTCGGTGTACAGCCGGCGAACCGAGCGCTTGGCCTCGATCAGGTTGTACATCAGGGGCTGGGTCATCGAGGGGTCGTCGCCCTCGTTGTGGCCGCGCCGGCGGTAGCAGATCAGGTCGATCACGACGTCGGCGTGGAACTCCTGGCGGTACTCGAAGGCGAGCTGCGCCACCCGCACGACCGACTCGGGGTCGTCGCCGTTCACGTGGAAGATCGGGGCCTGCACCGATTTGGCGACATCGGTCGAGTAGACGGATGACCGGGCATCCGACGGCCTGGTGGTGAAGCCGACCTGGTTGTTGATGTTGACGTGGATGGCGCCGCCGATGCGGTACCCGCGCAGCTTCTCCATCTGGAACGTCTCATAGACGATGCCCTGGCCGGCCATGGCCGCGTCACCGTGCACGAGGATGGGCAGGGTCGAGAAGGTGCCCTTCGGCTTGCGATCCTGTTTGGCGCGAACGATGCCCTCGAGCACGCCGTCGACCGCCTCGAGGTGCGACGGGTTCGCGGCGATGTACACCGGGATCTCGGTGCCGTCGCTGCCGGAGAAGGTTCCCTCGGTGCCGAGGTGGTACTTCACGTCGCCCGAGCCCTGCACGGTGCGCGGGTCTTGGGTGCCCTCGAACTCGCGGAAGATCTGGCCGTAGGTCTTGCCGGCGATGTTGGTCAGCACGTTGAGGCGGCCGCGGTGGGCCATGCCGATGGCGACCTCGTCGAGGCCCTCGTCGGCGGCGGCCTGGATGATCGCATCGAGCAGCGCGATCGTCGACTCGCCGCCCTCGAGGCTGAACCGCTTCTGGCCGACGTACTTCGTCTGCAGGAACGTCTCGAACGCCTCAGACTCGTTGAGCTTCTCGAGGATGCGCATCTGCTCGTCGTGCGACGGCTTGGCGTACTTGCGCTCGACCTTGCTCTGGATCCAGGCGCGCTGGGCCGGGTCTTGGATGTGCATGTACTCGACGCCGGTCTTGCGGCAGTACGAATCGCGCAGAATGCCGAGGATGTCGCGCAGCAGGGCGGTGCGGGTGCCGCCGAGGCCACCCGTGATGAACTCGCGGTCGAGATCCCACAGGGTGAGGCCGTGGCTCTCGATGTCGAGGTCGGGGTGCGAACGCTGACGGTACTCGAGCGGGTCGATGTCGGCCATCAGGTGGCCGCGCACGCGGAACGAGTTGATGAGCTCCTGCACCCGGGCGGTCTTGTCGACCGCGTCGACGCTCACGCTGATGTCGGGTGCCCAGTGGATGGGCTCGTAGGGGATGCGCAGCTCGGCGAAGATGTCCTGGTAGAAGTTGCGCTCGCCGATCAGCAGCTCGTGCACCTTCTTCAAGAACTCGCCCGAGCCGGCGCCCTGGATGACGCGGTGGTCGTACGTGCTCGTGAGCGTGATGACCTTGCCGATGCCGAGGTCGGTGAGGGTGCGAACGGATGACCCCTGGAACTCTGCCGGGTACTCCAGCGCCCCGGCACCGATGATGGCGCCCTGGCCCTTCATGAGGCGCGGCACCGAGTGCACCGTGCCGATTCCGCCGGGGTTCGTGAGCGAGATCGTGGCGCCCTGGAAGTCGCCGGCCGCGAGCTTGCCGCTGCGGGCCTTTGCGACCAGGTCGTCGTATGCGGCGAGGAACTCGCCGAACGTCATGGTGTCGGCGCGCTTGATGGCGGGCACGACGAGCGAGCGGGTGCCGTCGGGCTTCGGCATGTCGATGGCGATGCCGAGGCCGATGTGCGCGGGGGAGACGACGACGGGCTTGCCGTCGACGACGTCGTAGAACACGTTCTGGCTCGGGAAGTCTTTCAGCACCTGCACGAGCGCCCAGCCGATGAGGTGGGTGAAACTGACCTTGCCGCCGCGCGAGCGCTTGAGGTTCGAGTTGATGACGATGCGGTTGTCGATGAGGAGCTTGGCCGGGATGCTGCGCACACTGGTCGCGACCGGGATGCTGAGGCTCGCCTCCATGTTGGTGGCCAGCGACTTCGCGGGCCCGCGGAGGGGCGTGACCTTGTCTTGCTCGGCAGCCTCCTCTTCGGCGCTGCGGTCGCGCACGACGGCCTCGGCCGGAATCGGCTGCGGCGACGCCTGCTTCGAGGTGGTGCGCGCAACGGGGGCGGTCGCCGGTGCGGCTGCCGCGGCGGGTGCGGAAGGCGCGGGGGTGGCTGCGTCGCTGACGGGTACGGCATCCGGAATCTGGGCCTCGCCCGTCGACGCATCAGACGGAGCGGGGGTGGCGGCGGCGGCCGACGGCTCGGCCCCGGTGTCGCCCGATGTGGCCTCGCTTGAGGCGGCCTGGCCCGAGGGGGTCTCGCCCGAGGCGACCTCGCCCGAGCTCGGCTTGTAGTGCTCGAGGATGCTCCACCACGACTGGTCGACCGAGTTCTTGTCTGCGACGTACTGCTCGTAGAGTTCGTCTACCAGCCACTCGTTCGCACCAAATTCGCCCGACGAACTGTCGTCGGTTCCTGTTCCGGTCAACTGGCTCGACACAGCCGATCGCCCACTTTCGTCAGATCACGTATGAAAGACGTGCCAGACAGCTGCGCAGCAGAGATTCACGCGCCGACACGTGCTCTTCAAGCTTAAGCCCACTTTGGCGGCGCCCGGGTCATCGGGCGAGCAAGAGGGCTAGCGTAATGCGCATGAAGTTCTTGCACGAACAGCAGCGAACAGACCTGACCTACTCCGACGTGTTCCTGGTTCCGAGCCGGTCAGACATCCGCTCGCGGCTCGACGTGTCGCTGGCGCCAGAAGACTCCACCGGCGCCACGATTCCGCTCGTCGCGGCGAACATGAACTCGGTGACCGGGCCGCGGCTGGCCGCGACACTGGCCCGGCGCGGCGGCCTCGGCGTGCTGCCCCAAGACATGCACCTGCAAGACCTCGACGCGGCCATCCGGTGGGTCAAGGCGCAGTCGGTGCTCTACGACACCCCCTTCGACTTCAGGCCCGACGCCACCGTCGAAGAGGCGCTGACCGTGCTGCCGGCCGTGGCGGGGCAGGGCATCGTCGTGCACGACGCCGACGGCACCTTCCTCGGCTGCATTCCGGCCCTGCGGCTGGCCTCGGCGCTGCCGGATGCCCGCCTCGGCGACCTGCTGCACGGCCCGCTGACGTCGCTCGACGCCGACGACATCGGGTCACCGCGGCAGGCGTTCGACGCGATGGTCGCCGCAGGTCTCGATTTTGCAACGATCACCCGGCACGGGCGGGTCATCGGAACGCTCAGCCGCACCGGAGCACTGCGCTCGACCATCTACGAACCCGCGGTCGACGCGCACGGCCGGCTGCGCGTGGCGGCGGCGGTCGGTATCACCGGCGACGTGGCCGCGAAGGCCCGGGCCCTGGCCTCGGCCGGGGTCGACGTGCTGGTACTCGACACCGCGCACGGTCACCAGGACTCCATGGTCGCCGCCATCAGAACGGTGCGCGACGCCGGGCTGCATCTGCCGATCGTGGCGGGCAACGTCGTGACCGCCGACGGCGTGCGCGACCTCGTCGAGGCGGGCGCCGACATCATCAAGGTGGGTGTGGGGCCCGGCGCCATGTGCACCACGCGCATGATGACGGCGGTCGGCCGGCCGCAGTTCTCCGCGGTGCTCGAGACCGCCGCCGCGGCCACTCTGTACGGAGCACGGGTGTGGGCCGACGGGGGAGTGCGCTACCCGCGCGACGTGGCCCTGGCGCTGGCGGCCGGTGCGGCATCCGTCATGATCGGCTCGTGGTTCGCCGGCACCATCGAGGCGCCCGGGGTGCTGAAGCGCGACCCGGCGGGCCGACTGTACAAGGAGAACTACGGCATGGCGTCGGCGAAGGCCGTCACCGACCGCTTCGGGCGGCTGGGGGCGTACGAACTGGCGCGCAAACAGCTCTTCGCCGAGGGCATCTCGTCGAGCACCATCTACCTCGACCCGCTGCGTCCGTCGGTCGAAGACCTGCTCGACATGATCACGTCGGGGCTGCGCAGTTCGTTCACCTACGCGGGTGCCGCGTCGCTGGCCGAATTCCAGGAGCGGGCGCTGGTGGGCATCCAGTCGGCTGCCGGTTACGAAGAGGGCAAGGCGCTGCCCGTTTCGTGGTGAATGCCAGCTTTCACCAGCTTTCGCCGGCCGTGAATCTGTATGATTGCGAAGACTCATGGATGATCCTCCTTCACCCTCTCCGACCATCTTCTCGCGCCGGCCTTCGCCTGCTGCAGAAGCCCTCTCATGCTGACCGACTGGCTGCTGCTGCTCGGCGGCCTCGTGCTAACCGTCGGCACCGGGTTCTTCGTGGCGAGCGAGTTCTCGCTGGTAAACCTCGACCGCTCTGATCTCGAGGGCCGGCAGGAACGCGGAGAGAGGGGCCTCGGCCCGACGATCTCGGCGCTGAAGATCACCTCGACCCACCTCTCGAGCGCCCAGCTCGGCATCACCCTGACCACGCTGCTCACCGGGTACCTGATGGAGCCGGCGATCAGCCATCTGCTGCGGCCGGCGTTCGACGCCCTCGGGCTCGACGACGCCGTCAGCACCGTGGTCGCATCGGTGGTGTCGATCGTGATCGCCACGCTGCTGTCGATGATCATCGGCGAGCTGGTGCCGAAGAACTTCGCCCTCGCCCTGCCGATCCAGACCGCCAAACTCGTGATCCCGTTCCAGCGGGCGTTCACGATGGTGTTCCGGCCCGCCGTCGCGGTGCTGAACAACAGCGCGAATGCGATCATCCGGCTGTTCGGAATCGAGCCGAAGGAGGAGCTGTCTGGCGCGCGCACCGCCGACGAGCTGTCGTCGCTCGTGCGGCGCTCGGCCCTCGAGGGCAGCCTCGACGTCGACACCGCCACCCTGCTGAACCGCACGCTGTTGTTCTCGAGCCACGACGCCTCCGACGTCATGACCCCCCGGCCGCGCATCGCGGCGCTGAAGCGCACCGACACGGCCGACGACGTGCTCGAGCTCGCCCGCAGCACAGGGTACAGCCGGTTTCCGATCGTCGACGAGAGCATCGACGACGTGGTCGGGGTCGCCCACATCAAGCAGGCCGTGAGCGTGCCGCGGTCGCGCCGGGCCGAGGTGCCCGTGGTGGCGCTGCTCACCGAACCGCTGCGGGTGCCCGAGACGATGAAGCTCGACATCCTGCTCGGCGAGCTGCGCGGCAAGGGCTACCAGATGGCCATCGTGCTCGACGAGTACGGCGGAACCGCCGGCGTCGTCACGCTCGAAGACCTGGTCGAAGAGCTGGTCGGCGAACTGAACGACGAGCACGACCGCTCGCGCGTCGGCGTTGTGAAGGGGCGCGACACCGTGTCGTTCCCCGGCCAGCTGCGGCCCGACGAGCTGCTCGAACGGGCCGGGGTCACGGTGCCCGAAGACGGGCCCTACGAGACCGTCGCCGGTTTCGTGATGAGCGAACTCGGCCGTCTCGCCGAGGTCAACGACGTGGTGCCGCTGCCCGACGGCGAACTGCGTGTCGAACGAATGGATGGTCGCCGCATCGACCGCATCAGGTTCACCCCGACGCCCGTCGAGGTGCTCGCCGACATTCCCGCCGACCTCAAGAAGCGCGGGGGTGCCTGATGTCTGACTGGGCCGGACTCGCCTGGCTTGTCGTGCTGCTGCTCGTCAACGCCTTCTTCGTCGCCGCCGAGTTCGCCGTCATCTCGGCGCGGCGGTCGCAGATCGAGCCGCTCGCCGACTCCGGCTCGCAGCGCGCCAAGACCGCGCTCTGGGCGATGGAGCACGCGACACTCATGCTCGCGACCAGCCAGCTCGGCATCACGGTCGCCTCACTGCTCATTCTGAATGTGTCTGAGCCGGCCATCCATCACCTGCTCGAGGGGCCGCTGGGGCTCACAGGCTGGAGCGAAGACGTCATCGGGTCTGTGGCGTTCGTGATCGCGCTGGTGGTGGTGTCGTTCCTGCACGTGGTGATCGGCGAGATGGTGCCGAAGAACCTCTCGTTCTCGCTGCCCGACCGCGCGGTGCTGCTGCTGGCGCCGCCGCTCGTCTGGCTCGCACGGGTGCTGCGGTTCGCGACGGTGGCACTGAACTCGTCGGCCAACGGCGTGGTGCGGCTGTTCGGCGTCGAGCCGAAGAGCGAGGCCGCCAGCGCCTTCACCCTCGACGAGGTCTCGAACATCGTCGCGCAGTCGACCCGTGAGGGTGTGCTCGACGACAACTCGGGCGCCCTGCACGCGGCGTTCGAGTTCACGGCCAAGACGGTCGCCGATGTCGCGCTGCCGACCGACCGGCTCGTCACGCTGACCCGGGCGGCGACCCCGGCCGACATCGAGCGCGCGGTGGCGAAGTACGGTTTCTCGCGGTACGTGATCGTCGATGCGTCGGGCAACCCCGAGGGCTACCTGCATCTCAAAGACGTCATCGACCTCGACGACGACGAGTTCGACGACCCTGTACCCGCCAAGCGCATCCGCCAGCTCGCGTCGATCTACGACGCCACCGAGCTCGAGGATGCCCTGGCCACCATGCGGCGTACCGGCGCGCACGTCGCCCGCTCCTTCAACGCCAACGGCGCCACCACCGGCGTGCTCTTCCTCGAAGACGTCATCGAGGAGCTCGTCGGCGAGGTGCAGGACGCCACCCGCCGCGACTGACCCCCCGCCCCCTCCACCCCACCCCCGCCCCCTCGATCGATTCACGAGTTCGGAACAGTGTTTCGGGCGGCGACTGTTCTGAACCTCGAAGTCGATTCGCGGGGGTCGGCCGGGCGTCGGCGGGGCTGTGGATAAGCCCGATGTGGGCGGAGGTCGGGTCGAGACTGGGGGGCATGAGTCGGCGAGCTGAGCTACCCCGCGAGTTCCAGCGGCGTGCCTTCAGCACGGCGGATGCCCGGCAGGCCGGCGTGCGGGTGAACCGGTTGCGGGCATCTGACCTCTCGGCGCCGTTTCGCGGCGTTCGATCCGCGAGTGACGAACTGCGTTCGGTGCGCGACTGGTGCGACGCCTACGCCCCGCGGCTGAAGCCGGGACAGTTCTTCAGCCACGCCACGGCGGCGCTGCTCTGGGGGCTTCCCGTGGCGTCGGCTCGGCTGCAGCCGCTCCCGTTGCACGTCTCGGTGCTCGGTGCACGCCGTGCGGGCAACGACCACTCTGGCCGCGCGCCGACCGCCGCACGCGTGATCGGACACTCGCTGACCGACCCGTGTGTGCTGGTGACTCGGCGGTTCGGGCATCCGGTCGTCGACATCTGTACCGCGTGGTGCCAGCTGGCGCCCTTCGTGTGCCTCGATGAGCTCATTGCGGCTGGAGACGCGGCCGTTCTCACCCCGGCGTTCAGGAGGCAGGGCGACCCGCGCCCGTTCACCACCGTCGCCGAACTCGAGGCGCGGATCGGCGGCTATGTGGGTCGGGGCAAGCGCATGCTGACGACGGCGCTGCCGGTCGTTCGCGACGGAGCCGAGTCGCCGCGCGAAACCTCTCTGCGCCTGCTCCTGATTCGCGCCGGGCTGCCAGAACCCGAGCTGAACGTCGACGTCTTCGACGCTCGGGGCACGTGGGCAGCCCGGGCTGACCTGTTCTACCGGCGGCAGCGCGTGGTGGTCGAGTACGACGGCGACCAGCACCGCACCGATCGAGCGATCTACGAGAACGACCAGGTTCGGCTCGAACGACTTCTCGACGCCGACTGTCTTGTCGTGAAGGTGCGCGATGTTGGTCTGCGCCACGACGCTGCGCACACGGTCGCCCGGGTGCGCAAGGCTCTTCGCGCGCGCGGGATGCTCGTCTGACTCGCCGGGGTCGATCGATTCACGAGTTCGGGTGGCTGTTCGGCGTTAACACTGTTTCGAACTCGTGAATCGATCGGGGGGCGGGGGGCCGGGCGGGCCGGGGCCGGGCGGCCGGCGGCCGGCGGCCGAGATGGGGCGGGTCAGCGCCAGGCGGCTCGGGTGTACTGGGCGGGCCAGTAGGGGAGGGTGACGCCGAGGTCGTGGGCGGCCTGCAGCGCGAAGTGCGGGTCGCGCAAGAACTGGCGCGCCATCATGACGGCGTCGGCCTGGCCGGAGGAGACGATCGCGTCGGCCTCTTCGGCGGTGGTGATCAGCCCGACGGCGCTGGTCGGCACGCCCGCGCCGGCGCGCACCTGTGCGGCGAACTCCACCTGGTAGCCGGGGCCCACGGGAATGGTCACGCCCGTGACGTTGCCGCCCGTGGAGATGTCGAAGAAGTCTGCTCCGGCCTCGCGAGCCCAGGCCGCGACCGCGGTGGTCTGTTCGGCGTCCCAGCCGCCCGAGGGCACCCAGTCAGTGGCCGACAGGCGCACGAACAGGGGCACACTCTCGCCGACCTCGGCACGCACCGCACGAACGACGTCGAGCAGCAGTCGCGCTCGGTTCTCGAGGCTGCCGCCGTAGGCGTCGGTGCGGGTGTTGCTCAGCGGCGACAAGAACTGGTGCAGCAGGTAGCCGTGCGCCGCGTGCAGCTCGAGCACGTCGAATCCGGCGTCGATCGCACGGCGGGCGGATGCCCGGAACGCCTCGACGACGCCCTCGATCTCTTCGGCGCTGAGCTCTTGCGGCTCGTCGTACCCCGGGAACGCGATGGCCGACGGTGCGACGGCGCGCCAACCGCCCTCGGCCTCGGGAACGGTACCGCTCTGCTCGGCCCACGGCCGGAACGTCGACGCCTTGCGCCCGGCGTGCGCCAGCTGGATGCCCGCCTGAACTCCCTGGGCGTGGATCAGCCGCACGATGCGCTCGAACGCCTCCTGCTGCTCGTCGGTGTACAACCCGAGGTCTTGCGGCGAGATGCGGCCCTCCGGCGTCACACCGGTCGCCTCGGTGAGGATGAGCCCGACCCCGCCCGAGGCGAACGAGCCGAGGTGCGCGAGGTGCCAGTCGGTGGGCACCCCGTCTTGCTTCTCGACGGAGTACTGGCACATCGGCGCGACCCACAGCCGGTTGCGAAAGACAGTGTCGCGCAGGGTGAAGGGGTCGAAGAGGCCGGTCGTACCGGTCTCGGCGGGCAGCGGGGCAGTGGAGGTCTCGATCTGGGTCACCTTGGCCTCAAGTCGCGGCGCGCGGCGCGTATTCCATCCCCCCACAGATGACGATTGCCGAACAGCGGAGCCCGGTCGCTTCGAGTGCGGTGCGACACGTCGCGCTGGTGCCTATCGTTGAGGCATGACCGAAGATGCGCACCGCACCCCTGACGCAGACTCCGACCGCGCCGCGAACGCCGACCTGCCCGACGTCGCCGACGTGCCCGAGGTCGACTGGGTCGATTTCGGTGCCCCGGATGTCCGGCCGTGGCTCGCACGGCCCAAACCGGGTGACGACAAGTACTCCCGCGGGGTTCTGGGAATCATGACGGGCTCGTCGGCCTACCCCGGCGCGGCCGTACTTGGCGTCGAGGGTGCGACCCGCACCGGCGTGGGCATGGTGCGGTACCTCGGTCCGGGCCGGGCGACCCGCATGGTGCTGCAACGACGACCTGAGGTGGTCACGGCCGAGGGGCGTGTGCAGGCCTGGCTGGTGGGTTCGGGAATGTCGGCCGCCGACCGGGAGAGCGGCGTCAGGGCGGAGTTGGCCGAGGCGCTCGCGAGCGGGCATCCGGCGGTCGTCGACGCCGGGGCGCTCGACCTCGTCGGTGAAGCGACCGGGCCGGTGGTCATCACGCCGCACGCCGGCGAACTGCTCACGGTGCTGCAGGCGCGCGAGGTCGAGGTCACGAAAGACGAGATCGTCGCCGACCCGGCACGCTGGGCCGCGTATGCGGCGAACCTGCTCGACGTGACCGTGCTGCTGAAGGGGCACGCGACGCACGTGGTGACGGCAGGGTCCAGGCGCGGGTTCCGGGTGACGGCGCCGACGACCGAGCTCGCGACGGCGGGGTCGGGCGACGTGCTGGCGGGCATCCTGGGCGCCCTGCTGGCCACTCATCACGCCGACCTCGGACCCGACGACGGGTCGGCGGTCGGCGCCGCGCTGGCGAACCTGGCCGCCACGGCGGCGGTGCTGCACGGGCTCGCGGGGGAGCGCGCCTCGGGCGGCGGACCGATCGTGGCGCTCGACATCGCCCACGCCCTTCCGGCCACGATCGCCGCCCTGCGCTGACGCCGCCGACGGTGTGCGGGCGCGCCGGGCGCTGACGACCTGCGCTTGCGACCTGCTTACGCGCCCGCGCTACTGCTTCGCGGCCTCGAGCGCGAACCCCACCGTGGCCGAGGTGTCGGCCACCGCGAACCCGAAGTCGGGCCCCGTGACGCCGTACTCGGTGAAGTCGATCGGAATCGTGCCGGTGACCGTCGCCCCGTCGGCGCCGAAGCTCGCCTGCAGGGTGAGGCTCACCGGGCGTGTCACCCCGTGCAGCGTGAGGCTGCCCGTTCCGGTGATGGTCTGGATCTGACCGGCCACCGAGCCGAGCGCCACGTCGATCGGCTCGTCGAGGGTGATCTCGGCGGTGGGGTAGCGGTCGGTCTGCAGCGCGGTGCGCCTGAGGTACCGGTCGGCGGCCGCGTTGCCGCAGGTGATCGTCGACAGGTCGACGGTGACCTCGGCCGCGACGAGGTTCCGGCCCCTGACCGTGAGGGTGCCGTCGACATCGTCGGTCGAGCCGGTGAGCACCGCGCCGTCGCGGCCCTCGGTGACCTGGTAGCCGGCCGTCGAGCCCTGCTGCACCGACCAGGTGCCGTCGAGGTTCTTGCCGCTCGCGATCGAGGCTGCCGAGCCGTCGGTGACCTTCGGAATCACGCTGGTCGACGACGAGTCGGCGGAGGCGGGCGCGGCGCGGTTGAGCAGCGGCGCGGCGACGGCCGCGACCAGCCCCACCGACAGAGCCATCGCGACGAGCGCAAGGCTGATGCTGACCGGCTTTTTCATCGTGGGTCTGAGCTAAGCAGCGCAGGTTGGCGAGACGCTGGGAGGCTCCGGGGCGTGCGCTGTGTTTCGGCTGCGGGAGTGCCGCAAACCGGGGCGGCCAGACGCGGCGCATATGATTACGTGGTGCGTCGACTGGCAAAAACTCCCTGGGTGATCTGGTTGGCCTTCGTTCTCCTTCACGCCTGGCTCGGAATCATAGGCCTCACCGCCCCGACCCTGCCCTGGGGCGACGTCACGCAGGTCTACCGCGAATGGATCGAGAGCGGCCTGAACGGGTACTGGGTCGGCATCGACGGTCCGTTCGTGTACCCGCTGCTCGCGCTGCTGCCGATGATCGCCGCGATGGGCCTCGGCCCTTCGCTGTACGGCATCGGCTGGCTTCTGCTCGTGGTGATCGCGAACGCGGCCGTTCTGGCGTTCATCCTGAACTCGCGCGCGACCAGTGCGCCCTCGGCCGAAGTCACGGCCGACGATGCCGCCGGGTTCACTCCCGACATCAGGTTCGTGGCCGCATGGTGGTGGCTCGGCTTTCTGCTGCTGCTCGGGCCGGTGGCGCTCGGTCGCATCGACACCTTCGAGGTGGCGCTCGTGATCGTGGGGCTGCTGCTGGCCATCCGTCGCCCCGCCGTGTCGGGCGTTCTGCTCGCGCTGGCGATGTGGGTGAAGGTGTGGCCGGCGGCCCTCATCGTCGCCGTGGTCATCGCCGTGAAGCGCCGCCTGGCCGTCGCGATCGGCGCCGCGGTCGCCGCGGTGGGGGTGGCCGTGATCGGCCTGCTGCTCGGCGCGGGTGCGAACCTGTTCAGCTTCGTGAGCCAGCAGACGGGCCGTGGCCTGCAGGTCGAGGCGCCGATCAGCCTGCCGTGGATGTGGATGGCCTACTTCGGCGTGCCCGGTTCGAAGGTGTACTACGACCAAGACATTCTGACCTTCCAGGTGAAGGGCGACGGCGGTTCGGTGGCCGACTTCCTCACCACGCCGCTGCTCGCCATCGCGGTCGTGGTCGTTCTCGCCCTTGCCATCTGGGTGGTGCGCTCGGGCGCCACCACCACACGGGTGCTGCCGGCGCTCTCGCTGGCCCTCGTCACGGCGCTGATCGTCTTCAACAAGGTGGGGTCGCCCCAGTTCATGCTCTGGATCAGCGCGCCCATCATTCTCGGCATCGTGTGGCAGGGCCGGCGGTTCGGGGCGTTCGCCGTCATCGCCGCCGTGCTGGGCGCCCTCACCCAGATCATCTACCCCTACCTCTACGACTGGCTGCTGTCGCTCGACCCGGTGATGCTCATCGTGCTCACTGCGCGTAACGTGCTTGTCATCGTCTTGTTCGCCCTCGCGGTGCGGTCGCTGTTCCGGGCCCGGGTGCGCGCGCCGGGCGAGGTTCCTGCCCCTGTCGAAAGCGTGGTGCTCTGATGCTGGTCGCCTTTTCTGTCGCTCCCTCTGGTGGAGACAATCCGGATGCCTCGGTGCACGACGCTGTGGCGGCCGCGGTGCGCATCGTGCGCGAGTCGGGCCTGCCCAACCACACCGACTCGATGTTCACGACGATCGAGGGCGACTGGACGGAGGTGTTCGACGTGATCCGCCGGGCCACCGAGGCCGTAGGTGCCTTCGGGCCGCGCGTCTCGCTCGTGCTGAAGGCCGACATCCGCCCCGGTTTCTCGGGTGAGCTCACCGGCAAGGTCGAGCGTCTCGAAGAGGCCCTCGGCGACTGACTCCGGCCGGCCGGCGGCGTTCACCGGCCCGTGCGCAGCGATCGTGCGACACGGTCGGCGGTACGCGGCAGCCCTCGCATACCGATCGAGCGACACAGAATCGAATCGATTCGATTTTGGCCCGGTTTCGCCTTACGATAGGGAAGTGACATCACCGACCCTCAGCCCGGCCGCCCCCTCGCGCCCGCAGCCCGCGACGCACGTTTTCTCGCCGTGGCGCGTTCGCATCGCCCTGCTCGCCCTCACCCTGGGCGGCTTCGGCATCGGCTGTACGGAGTTCGTGGCGATGGGCCTGCTGCCGAACCTGGCACACGACCTGCTGCCCGCCGTCTACGCGGTGTCGACCGAGCAGGCCAACGCCCAGGCCGGCCTGCTCGTGACCGCCTACGCCGCCGGCGTCGTCGTCGGAGCGCCCACCATCGCCGCTGTCGCGGCCCGGTTTCCGCGCAAGATCGTGCTGATGTGCCTGCTCGGCATGATCATCGTCGGCACCGTCGCGTCGGCCGTGCTGCCGTCGTTCGGCCTCGTCGTGCTCGCGCGCTTCGTCTCCGCCCTTCCGCACGGCGCCTACTTCGGCATCGCGGCCCTGGTCGCCGCCTCGCTGATGGGCCCGGGCAAGCGCGGCCGGGGTGTCGCACTGGTGCTCGCCGGCCTCACGGTGGCGAACGTGGTCGGCGTGCCGGTCATCACCGCGATCGGGCAGGCCACCAGCTGGCGGGTGTCGTACCTCGTGGTGGCGGGCATCTTCGTTCTGGCCCTGATCGCCGTCACCCTCTCGGTGCCGAACCTGCCCGGCGACCCGACGGCCACGATGCGGCAGGAGCTGACGGCGTTCCGTCGACCCCAGGTGTGGCTGACGGTGGGCATCGGGGCCATCGGTTTCGGCGGGTTCTTCTGCGTCTACACCTACGTCTCGCCGATCGTCACTGAGATCACCGGCCTGCCGGTCTCGGTGGTGCCGCTCGCCCTCGTCGTGATCGGGGTCGGGATGACCGTGGGCAACCTGCTCGGCGGCTGGTTCGCCGACCACAACCTGAAGCGTTCGATGGTCGGCTTCTACGTTCTGCTGGTGATCACGCTCGTGGAACTGCTGCTGTTCGCCGCCAACCCGGTCGGCCTCTTCGTCGGGCTGCTGATGGTGGGCGTCGCGGCGGCCTCGATCTCGCCGATGATCCAGACCCGCCTGATGGACGTGGCCGGAGACAGCCAGTCGATCGCCGCGGCCCTCAACCATTCGGCGCTCAACTTCGGCAACGCCCTGGGCCCCATTCTCGGTGCCGTCGTGCTGACCATGGGCTTCGGCTACGTCGCCCCGATCTGGGTGGGCGTGGGCCTCACGCTGCTCGGCATCGCCATTGCGCTGACCTCGTTCGCCCTGGAGCGCCGCGACCGGGCGCGCCTCGCTGCGGTGACGCCCGCTGCCGCCTAGTCGGCCGGCGTCTCCCGCCGCCGCCTAGTCCGCCGGCGTCGCTGCGCTCTCGGACTGGTCGCTCGTGTCGAGGTAGTCGTCGTGCAGCAGCAGACCGTCTTGGATGGCCCGGCGGCGCAGCGCCACTTTCGTGCCCACGTCGATGCCGAGCACGCGGTACTTCTCGCGGATGCGCTTGAGGTAGCTCTTCGCCGTCTCTTCAGAGATGCTCAGCTGCTCTGCCACCTGCTTCACCGGCTCGCCGCCGCCGTACAGCGCCATGACGCGGCGCTCCTGGGCGCTGAGCTTGGGGGCGCCGCCGAGCTCCTGCGCGCTGAGGGCCAGGTCGAGCTCGCTCGAGATGAACGGCTCGCCCTTCGCCGCGGCGCGGATGGCCTCGACGATCATGTCGGCCTCCTCGCTCTTCACCAGGTAGCCGAGCGCACCGGCGGCCAGCGCCTCGCGGATGACCACCGGCTCTGAGTAGGTGCTCATCAGCACGGTCTTCACACCGGCCGACTTGAGCGCCCGCAGCTTCACCGAGATGGGCAGGTTGTCTTTGAGGTCGAGGTCGAGCAGCACGACATCCACCGGGAACTCCGCATGGGTGAGCAGGTCGGGCCACGTCGTGACCGCCGCGACCATGCTGATATCGCTCGCCGCACCACGAATCCACTCGGTGAGTGCACCGAGCAGCATCCGATGGTCATCAACGATCGCCAGACGAATGTTGTCATGCGACGGTGACATGTTCGACCCTCCTGCTTTGGCTCATCTTACGTTTCCGGCGTATCGACATGCACGCTCATTTGTATGCGCAGGCTGCCGTGTCGCCCGGTCTCGATGTGGGGGCCGACGCGATCAAGTGCCCCCCAGATCGTGACGTCGACGCGACGCCGCGGTATTCCGTCGACAGAAATGTCGATCGGAAAGGCGATTCTATCGGTTCCGGGCCGTTCGACAGCATCACTCTGTGGGCCGACCGTGATCGTGAGGCGCGGTTGCTGCCTGGTGGCGGCGGCGGCGATGAGCCAGACGGCCGAGAGCAGGCCCTCGCGCTGGTCGGGTTCGAGGTAGCCGGCGAGCCCGCCCGGGTCGACCAGGGTGACCGTGGGGCTCAGCACCTCAGAGTCGTCGATGGCGTGCTGCAGCCAGGTCTGGCGCCGCCCCGCCACGAGTCGCAGCCGCAGTTCGCTGGCCAGCGCCGACGCCGCGGCCGACTGCTCTTTGTCGAGCGGCAGCGTCACGCGGCCCGACGCCACGTCTGACAGCAGCTCTTCGGCGGTCTGGTCGAGCCGCACCAGTTCGTCGGAGCCCTGGATGCCCACGGCGAACCTCGGCGACGAGATGGTGCTCTCGACCAGCGTGCGGTCGAGCTCGCGGTCGATGAACCGGCTGAACGAGCGCATGATCAGGATGCCGATGAGCGTCGGTGCCACGGCGACCACGATCACCTCGATCTGCGGCCGTGTTCCGGCCGGCTGCGACCCCACGCCGGCGATGGTGACCGCGAGCAGGAAGGCGGCGAGGATCAGGGTGGCGAGAATGAGCTGGTTCAGCGGCCGGTAGGCCACCAGCGCCAGCAATGCCGCCCCGGCTCCCACGATGACGGTCACCTCGGGCACCGCCGTGGCGAAGCCGCCGGCCGAGACGAGGTCGATGACCACCGCCACCCCCAGCAGCACGAGCAGCGTGATGAAGGCGGGCGTGGGCAGGTGGCTGCCTCGGGCGTTGGCGATGAGAACGGCGACCGTGGTGGCCACGATCACGATCAGCCAGGCGAACAGCGTGAGCCACGGGTTGGTGTAGTCGCCCCAGTTCAGAATGAAGATGGCCAGCCCGCGCACGCTCAGCAGAATGGCGGCGACGATCGCCCCGGTGCCGATGTAACCGATTCCGATGCGCGAGTCTGACGCGACGTCTTTGCGCAGCGCTTCGAGTGCCTCGGGGCCGAGGGTGCGGGCGCGCACCAGGCGGGTGAGCAGCCCGCCGCTCTGTTCGTCGTGCGGGCCCTTCGAACTGGGCGGCGGGGTCTGCACCACTCCCTTGCCGCTCACCGGGGCACCTCGAGCACCACGGTCGTACCGGCACCCGGCGCAGAGAAGATGCGTGCGTTGCCGCCGACGTCACGGATGCGCGCCACCACCGACTCGGCGATACCGAGCCGCCCGCTCGACACGTCTCCCGTGTCGAAGCCGATTCCCGAGTCGGTCACCATGGCACGCACGCCAACGGCGTCTTGCGAGATGGTCACGTCGGCCTGGTCGACCCCCGAGTGCCGCCGCACGTTCTCGAGGCACTCGCCGAGCGAGAGCAGAAATGCGCTGCGCACGACGGGCGGCAGCGTGATGTCGCCGTCGCCGTGCCAGTGCACGATGAGGCCGCGCCGCTCGAACCGCTTCTGCAGCTGGAGGATCGACGAGGTGACCGCCGCCACCTCGTCGGCGCGCAGGTTGTAGGCTCCGGATGCCCGGGGCACAGGCGTCTCGCCGAGCCGCAGCTGCCTCAGCAGCACGGCGTCTTCCGCCGCCTGGATGCGCAGGGCTTCGGGGTCGACCCCGCGCCCGGAGTGCGCCAGCAGCGTGAGCGTGGCCAGCACGGTGTCGTGCAGCAGCCGGGCGCTCTGCCGCCGCTGCGCCTCGAGCTCGCTCGCGCGCCGCTCGGCCTGGTGCGCGATGCCCAGCCAGGCGATGCGGGCGCGGGCACGCCGCACGCTGTCGTTCACCCAGATGCCCACCATGACGTTCACCGACCAGCTGACGATGAAGATGGTGAGGGCCTCGGTCACGTCGGTGCCGATCATGAACGGCAGCGTGACGGCGAGGTTGGCCACGAACATCAGCAGCAGGTACACACGCCCGGTCGCCGTGCCCTGCAGCACGATGGCCATCGCGCCGAGCCCGCCGCCCGAGAGCAGCAGAATGGCGCTCAGCACCGACGGGTTGTGGTCGGGCAGCAAGCCGAGCAGCAGGCTGATCGAGAGCCCGATCACTGTGGTGATGACGATCCACCAGAACGAGCTCGACCGGCCCAGCATGAAGTAGCTGAACAGCATCACGACGTAGAGCACGATGCCCAGGGCGAGGGTGAACGGCGGCACCCCGCCGGCGATCGTGAGGCACGCCAGTGACGAGACGGTGAACACCGTTCCCTCGAGCCACGCCGAGGTGCCGAGCAACGGCTCCTGGTGCCTCATCGCAGACTCCCCATCTGACTACCCCCCACTACCATCGATGGTACTGGGAGCGGCGAGCATCCGTCACCACGAGTGCTCGCCCGGCAGTCGTCAGGAGGCGAGCAGCCTGACGAGCTCCTTCGACACGGTGTCGTACTCGATCAAGAATCCGTCGTGCCCGAACCGCGACGTGATGACGGTGGCCTCGTCGCCGTCGATGTTGCCGGGCACGTGCCGGGCGATGAGCTGCTGGTCGGGCACCGGGAAGAGCCGGTCGCTGTCGATGCCGATGATGAGCGACCGGGCGGTCACCCGGCGCAGGGCCTCGACGATGCCGCCCCGGCCCCGGCCGACGTCGTGCGAGTTCATCGCCTCGACCAGGGTGATGTAGGCGTTCGCGTCGAAGCGCCGTGTGAACTTGTTGCCGTGGAAGTCGAGGTACGACTCGACGGCGAAGCGTCCGCCGTGGCCGAGCGGACTGATGCCGCTCTGCCAGCTGCGTTCGAACCGGTCGTTGAGCTCTGAGGGGCTGCGGTAGTTGAGCAGCGCCATGCGCCTGGCCAACGCGAGCCCGGAGTGCGGACCCTCGCCGTCTTTGGCGTTGTAGTACGCCCCGTGGCGAAACAGCGGGTCTGCCCTGATAGCCTCGATCTGCACCGAGTTGAGCGCGATCTGGTCGGCGCTCGAGATCGGCGGCGCCGCGATGATTGCGAGCCGCTCGGCTTCGTCGGGGTATTCGACGCCCCACTCGAGCACCTGCATGCCGCCCATCGATCCGCCCACGATCGCGGCCCAGCGGGTGATGCCGAGGTGCTGCATCACCCCGTGCTGCGCCCGCACCTGGTCGCGGATGCTGGTGTACGGAAAGCGCGCACCCCACTCCTCACCCTCGGGGTCGAGCGAGGCGGGCCCGGTCGAGCCCTGGCAGCTGCCGAGCATGTTCGGGGCGACCACGAAATACCGGTCGGTGTCGAGCGCGAGGCCGGGGCCCACGATGCCGCCCCACCAGCCGGCGGTCGGATGCCCGGGGCCGGCCGACCCCGCCAGGTGCGAGTCGCCCGTCAGGGCGTGGGCCACCAGGATCGCGTTGTCACCGGCCTCGTTGAGGGTTCCGAACGTCTCGTACGCGATGCGCACGTCGGGAACGACCCCGCCGCTCTCGAACGTCACGTCGCCGATGCGCGCGAACGCGCGCCGCCCCACGGGGTCGCCGTCGCGCCAGGCCCCGGTGGCCGGCGGTTTGCCCATGATCGAGCGGATCTGCGCGTCGGTGATGAAATCGCTCGGAACGGTGTCTTCGGGTGTCTGCCAGTCCATTGTTGTTCCATTCTGGCCAACCCGAGCGGTGTGTTACGACGCCGGTTGAGCAGCCGCGCAGCGGCGTACCGAAACCTGGTGCGTACGGGTTTCGATACGCGTGGCTGCGCCCCGCTACTCAACCGGCGACGAGGGGCGATCGTTACAGGGCGTTGGCGCGCGCCACCTCGCGGGCGGCGGCGAGCCCGGTCGCCAGGTCGGCCTTGATATCGTCGATGTTCTCGAGGCCCACCGAGAGCCGCACCAGCCCGGGCGTGACGCCCGAGGTCAGCTGCTGCTCCGGCGTGAGCTGCGAGTGGGTGGTCGAGGCCGGGTGGATGACCAGCGAACGCACATCGCCGATGTTGGCCAGGTGCGAGAAGAGGCTGAGGTTGTTCACCAGGGCTCGCCCCGCATCCACACCGCCCTTGAGCTCGAACGACAGCACCGCACCGACGCCCTTGGGGGCGTACTTGTTCGCGGCGCCGTACCACGGGCTCGACGGCAGGCCGGCGTAGTAGACCGCGGCGACGTCTTCGTGGCTGTCGAGCCACTCGGCCACGTCCTGCGCGTTCTGCACGTGCCGCTCGATGCGCAGGGAGAGCGTCTCGATGCCCTGGATGAGCTGCCAGGCGCTCGCAGGGGCGATCGACGAACCGAGGTCGCGCAGCAGCTGCACGCGGGCCTTGATGATGTAGGCGATACCGTCGCCGAGAGCCTCGGTGTAGGTGACGCCGTGGTACGACTCGTCGGGCGTGGTGAGCCCCGGGAACTTCTCCGAGTTCTCGCTCCACTTGAACTTTCCGCCGTCGACGATGACGCCGCCGATGATGGTGCCGTGGCCGCCGAGGAACTTCGTGGCCGAGTGCACCACGATGTCGGCGCCGTGCTCGAAGGGGCGGATCAGGTACGGGGTGGCGATCGTGTTGTCGACGATCAGCGGAACGCCGTTCTCGTGCGCGACGCCCGACACCAGCTCGAGGTCGAGGATGTTGATCTTCGGGTTGCCGATGGTCTCGGCGAAGAACAGCTTGGTGTTCGGTCGCACCGCGCGCTGCCACTCCGACGCGTCGTCCTGGTTCTCGACGAACGTAGTCTCGATGCCGAGTTTGGCGAGCGTGTACTTGAACAGGTTGTACGTGCCGCCGTAGATCGAGGCGCTCGAGACGATGTGGTCGCCGGCCTGCGCGATGTTCAGAACGGCGAAGGTCTCGGCGGCCTGGCCCGAGGCGACCAGCAGCGCTGCTGTTCCGCCCTCGAGCGCGGCGACGCGCTCTTCGACCACGTTCTGGGTCGGGTTCTGGATGCGGGTGTAGATGTTGCCGAACTCGGCGAGGGCGAAGAGGTTCTTCGCGTGCTCGGCGTCGTTGAAGACGTACGAGGTCGTCTGGTAGATCGGCGTGGCACGGGCGTTGGTGACGGGGTCGGGGGCGGCGCCCGAGTGGATCTGTTTGGTCTCGAACTGCCACTCGGCTGAGTTGTCGGTCATGATGAATCCTTTGGTCTGTCGAAAGCGGTGGGTGAAGAACTACCGCAACAGTAGGCATGCCCGGTGTACCGGTCAACGGCTGCCGCAACACAGGGTAAGAAATCGACACCGGATGAGAAATCGACACCGGTCAAGAAATGGACACCGGGTGAGAAATCGTGCGCGCCCAACTCGGCTAGCGTTGACGGCATGGCAGAGAACCAGCAGAGTGCACCCCAGAATCGCCGCGCCGTCGTCACCGGGGCGAGCTCGGGCATCGGCGAGGCCACGGTTCGCGTGCTCCGCGCACACGGCTGGCCCGTGGTCGGCGTGGCCCGCCGCGAAGACCGATTGAAGGCGCTTGCGGCCGAGACCGGCGCCGACTACTTCGTCGCCGACCTCACCCAGCAGGCCGACGTCGACGCCCTGGCCGCCTACCTCGGTGAGTCGGGCGGCGTGAGCACCCTGATCAACAACGCCGGGGGAGCCGCCGGCCTCGACACCGTCGAAGCCGGCAGCCCCGACGACTGGCAGTGGATGTACGAGGTGAACGTCATCGCCGTCAAGCGGGTGATCAGCGCGCTTCTGCCCCTGCTGCGGGCATCCGTCGCCGGTGCCGCCACGGGCACCGCGGTCGCCGACATTCTCACCGTGAGCTCGATCGCCGGGCACATCGCCTATGAGAAGGGCGGCGGCTACAACGCCGCCAAGTTCGCCGTGGCCTCGGTGCTCGACGTGCTGCGGCTCGAACTGAGCGGTGAGCCCATCCGGGTGCTCGAGATCGCGCCCGGAATGGTGCACACCGCCGAGTTCTCGCTGAACCGGTTCAAGGGCGACCAGGCCGCAGCCGATGCCGTCTACGCCGCGGTGCCGAACCCGCTGACCGCCGACGACGTGGCCGAGACCATCGTGTCGATGGTCGAACTGGCGCCGCACATCAGCCTCGACCTCGTGGTCATCAAGCCGGTGGCGCAGTCGGCCGCCTACAAGGTGCACAGGGGCCCGCTCGCGGTCAGACCGCTGGTTGAGTAGCGGGGCGTAGCCGCGCGTAT